>JAPKMV010000502.1 GCA_026645635.1 Caldilineaceae bacterium | reverse complement strand
TCGGCAGCGCGCCGACTGTGACGCCGCCCTCCACCTACACGTGGAATCTGCCTGACCTGGCGCCGGGCGCGGGCTTCACCTTCACCCTCTCCGCGCAGGTGGCGATCTCCCTGCCCAACGGCACGACTGCGCTGCCCAACTATGTCGTGGTCCGCTCGGCCAGCCCCGACCGCGACCCCACGAACAACGAACGCACCGACACGGATCAGGTCAACGCGCAGCCTGACCTGACGCTGTTCAAGGATGCCGCTGTCGCATCGTCGCCGGTGAGCAATTCGGTGACCATCACCTACGTGCTGAGCGGCGGCAACATTGGCAATGCCACCGCCACCGGCGTGACGATCACCGACGACATCGACAGCCTGGTGAGTTACGACAGCGGCTCCGCCGCGCTGAGCGTCAACGGCCAGCCACCGTCCGCGCCCTCTGTCAGCGGCAGCGACCCAATCTTCTTCGGGCTGCCCAACCTGGCGCCAGGCGACACCTACGTGCTGACCTACACCGTCACGGTGACAGGCAGCATTCCCGCGGGCACGACGGCCATCGCCAACGCCGCGTTGATCGGCGGCGCGCAGCCGGATCGCGACCCCAGCAACAACTTCGACGAAACCGCGCTGCCCACGCAGCCCGGCGTCGATCTCTACATCAAGAAGACGGCCACGCCGGCCAGCGTCCAACCCGGTGACCTGATTCAGTACACCCTGACTTATGGCAACGTGGGGAGCACCACCGCCTTCAGCGCCACGGTCGAAGACCAGTTGCCGGCCAACACCACCTTCGTCGACGGCACGCCAGGCTACACGCCCGCGTCGCCCAGCAGCACGGTGGTCTGGTCGGTGGCGCCGGTCGTCCCGGGGGGCACGGGCGTGCTCACCCTCACCGTGCAGGTGGCCAATCCGCTGCCGGCCGGTGTACTGCAAATCCTCAACACCACGGTGATCACCACGCCGGAAGGCGACACCGTGCCGGAGGACAACACCGACAGCACGACCACGCCCGTGACCGGCGCGCCCGACCTGGTCGTCGTCAAGGATGACGGCCTCACGGAAGTGGCGGCCGGCGCGACGGTGACCTACACGCTGACCTACAGCAACGTGGGCAACCGCGGCGCCAGCAATGTCGTCATCACCGACACGCTGCTGACCAACCTCACCTTTGTGAGTGCAACGCCCGCGCCCACCGGCAGCCCGGCCACCGGCGTCTACACCTGGGCCATCGGCGACCTGCCGGTGGATGGCCCGCACACGATCACCGTCGTGGCGCAGGTCAATGACACCGCCATCGCCGGTGAACTGGCCGCCAACCGCGTGGTCATCACCGACGACGGCAGCAATGGCCCGGATCCCGACCCATCCAACAACAGCAGCACCGACAGCGACGTGGTGGTGCGCCCCTATGTAGTGATCGAGAAGAGCGTGGAAGGCCCGGCCTATGTGGGCGGCGTCATCACCTACACGATCGCCTACATCAACATGGGCAACACCGTCGCCCGCAACGTGGTCATCTCCGATGTCATTCCCGTCAGCACCACGCTGGTGAGCGGCAGCATCACGCCGACCGCCGTGGTGACCGACGACGTGATCACCTGGTTCGTGGCCGACAGCCTGGCCGTGGGCGAAAGCGGAGTGCTCCGCTTCGCTGTCCAGGTGGCGTCCGGCGCGGGCGGCGACGCCCTCACCGCCCCTAGCCTCTCCATCGAACCGGCTGCGGCCAGCACGACGGTGACCAGCACCGTGCTTGCGCTGTCGCGACCGGACTGCGACTTCGACGCGAAGTGCGCGTCCCTGGTGGGCGTCTGGCAAGGGGCGAATCCGGTGGGGCCGGAGGATTGGAACAGCAACCCGCGGCTGCTCGCCTTCGACGACTCGACCTGGCTGCCGCCGCTGACCGCGATCACCGAAACCTACTGGACCGCACCGACCAACGTGCTGGCCGAGTGGGTGGCGATCACCACGACCGCGCAAACTGATCCGAACTACACCTTCTACCGCCAGGCCTTCTGCATGCCGCTCAACGCGCACGGCTTCGACGGCACGCTGCTCCAGGCCAATGACGATTTGGGTGACATCTACCTCAACGGCGTCTACCTGGGCCAGAAGGCAGGCTCCGGCGCGGCGGCCAGCTTCGACGCGACGCCCGGCCTGCAGTCCGGCATCAACATCCTGGCCACCCGTGTGCTCAACAACAATCACGGCGGCCACGGCCCCTCCGGCGCCGACCAGAACGGGCTGATCTTCAACCTGAGCGCGGGCTACGACCACGTGCATCCCTTCCTGGCTGCACCCAAGGTGGTGCTCGCCGGCCAGCCGCTCACCTTCACGGTGGACAAACAGGCGCTCGGCGGCCGCCAGCCCTACAGCTACACCATCGACTTCGGCGCAGGCAGCCCGGTGGACTACCAACTGGCCGAGAGCTTCGCCTACACATACACAACCCCAGGCGTCTACACCGCCACCGTCACCGCGCGCGCCCAGTATGGCTGCACCGGCAGCGACCAGGTGGTCGTGACCGTGCTGCCGGCGGACAGCAACATGCTGGCCAACCGGGCGACCGTCGGCTACGCCAACGACGCGGGCATCGCCTATGACGGCGAGACCGGCGCGGGCATTCCGATCACGCCGCCGGACCTGACCGTCGTCAAGAGCGACGACCCGGATCCTGTGGCGGCGGGCGCCAATCTGCTCTACACCCTGGCCGTCACCAACAGCGACGCCATCGCCCACAACGTGGTGCTGACGGATGTGCTGCCGGCTGAGGTGAGCTTCCTGTCGGCCACAGCCGGCTGTGTCAACAACAGCGGCACGGTCACCTGCAGCCTGGGCAACCTGGCCATCGGCGCAACGCGGGCGATCACCCTGCTCGTCGCCGTCGATCCTGGCGCCAGCGGCACGATCACCAACACCGTGGCCGTGGCCGGCGACGAGGTCGATCCGACCCCGGCGAACAACAGCGACACCGAACCGACGACGCTCAACCAGATCGCCGACCTGGAACTGGCCAAGGGCATCGACAACATGACGCCCGACGTGGGCAGCGACGTGGTCTTCACCGTCGTCATCACCAACACCGGGCCGAGCGACGCTACCGGCGTCACCGTGAGTGACACCCTGCCCACCGGCTACACCTTCGTCGCTAGCAGCCCCACCCAGGGCAGCTTCAGCAGCGGCCTTTGGACCGTGGGCAGCCTGGCCAACGGCGCCAGCGCCAGCCTGCGCATCACCGCCACGGTCAACGCCTCCGGCGTCTACACCAACTACGCGCAGGTCGCCACCAGCAACGAGTTCGACCCGGACTCCACGCCCGGCGATGACAGCAACAACCAGGACGACGACGACAGCGTCACGCCGTCGCCGCGCCCCGTCGCCGACCTGAACCTGGACAAGAGCATCGACGACACGACGCCTGACGTGGGCAGCGACGTGGTCTTCACCGTCGTCATCGCCAATGATGGGCCGAGCGGCGCCACCGGCGTCACCGTCAGCGACACGCTGCCCAGCGGCTATACCTTCGTCGATGCCTCCGCCACCCAGGGCAGCTTCAGCGCTGGCCTCTGGACCGTGGGCAGCCTGGCCAACGGCGCCAGCGCAACGCTGACCATCACTGCCACGGTCAACGCCAGCGGCGACTACACCAACTACGCGCAGGTCGCCACGGCCAACGAGTTCGACCCGGACTCCACGCCCGGCAACAACAGCACGACCGAGGACGACGACGACAGCGTCACACCGACGCCGCGCCCCGTCGCCGACCTGGGCATCGACAAGACGAGTGCGCCGAACCCGCATGTGGC
>JAPKMV010000501.1 GCA_026645635.1 Caldilineaceae bacterium | reverse complement strand
GGTAAAAAAACGTGATGAACACACCTATTGACCCGCAGACTGTAGAGGCTCCATTTGCCGAGCCGCCCCTGTCGTATCAGACCATCAAGGACGCCAGTGGCGCCATCCAATATGTTGTCGTACCCTATGCCGACTTCTTGCGCTTGAGCAGCAAAGTGGAAACCGCTGTCCCCAATGAGGTCGTCGAACGCGTGATCATGGGCAAGTTGACGCCGATCCGTGCCTGGCGTGAGCACCTGGGCTTGACGCAAAGTGAAGTCGCCGCGCGCATGGCGATTTCGCAGGCTGCACTCGCCCAAATCGAAGCACCCGAGGCGCGTCCGCGCAAGAGCACGCTGCGCCGGGTTGCCCAGGCGCTCGGCATCCAACTCGAACAACTGGATTTCTGATGATATGAACGCAAGGAGTGTCCCATGACGGAAGTCGTCATCTGCGGCGCGGGCATCGCGGGCATCGCCGCGGCCTATCACCTGGCCGTCAAGCAGGGCGTGCGCGACGTGGTGCTGGTGGACGAGCGCCCGCCCATGTCGCTCACCAGCGACAAGTCCACCGAAGCCTACCGCAACTGGTGGCCCGGCCCCGACGACGCCATGCTGCGCTTCATGGACCGCAGCATCGACCTGCTGGAGGAGATCGACGCGGCCAGCGACCACCGCATCCGCCTCAACCGCCGCGGCTATCTCTACGCCACCGGCGACCCGGCCAAGCGCGCCACATTCCAGGAGACGGGCGAACGAGCCGCGGCGCTCGGCGCCGGCCCGCTGCGCATCCACCGCGGCGACGGCCACGACCCGGTCTACACGCCTGGCAACGCCGAAGACTGGCGCGACCAGCCCACCGGCGCCGATCTGCTGCTCGACCCGGCGCTGATCCGCCGCCATTTCCCGTATTTGACCGAACAGACCGTGGCCGTGCTCCACGCCCGGCGCTGCGGCTGGTTCAGCGGCCAGCAGCTCGGCGCGTATATGCTCGAAGCGGCGCGGGCGGCTGGCATGCGGCTGGTCAACGGCCGCGTCACCGGCGTGGATGCGCCCGGCGGTCGTGTGGCCGCCGTCCGCGTTGCCACTGTTGGGGGAGCGGAAACCCTGGCGACCGGCGCCTTCGTCGCCGCGGCCGGCCCGCTCAGCGGCGACCTGGGGCGCATGTTGGGGCTGGAACTGCCGATCTTCTCGGAACTGCACCTCAAGATCGCACTGGAGGACCGCCTGGGCGTGATCCCCCGCGACGCGCCGTTGGTGATCTGGGAGGACGAGCAGTTCTTGCCCTGGGAGGCCGAGGAACGCGCCGCGCTGGCCGAAGATCCCGCCAGCGCGCATCTGCTCGCCCGCTTCCCCGCCGGCGTCCATTTCCGCCCGGAAGGCGGCCACGGCGCGCAGACGGTGCTCATGCTCTGGGCCTATCACCTGGCGCCGGTGGCGCCCGTCCTGCCCGCACCGCTGGATCCGGAGTTCCCGGAGACCGTGCTGCGCGGCATGACGACGCTGGCGCCGGGGCTGGCGCCCTACCTGGCGCGGCTGCCCAAGAGTTACATGGACGGCGGCTACTACACCAAGACCCAGGAGAATCGCCCGTTGATCGGCCCGCTGCCAGTGGCCGGCGCGTACATTTTCGCCGCGCTCTCCGGCTACGGGCTAATGGCGGCCTGCGCGGGCGGCGAACTGCTCGCCGCACACATGACCGCCGCACCGCTCCCCGCCTACGCGCCCGCCTTCCTCCCCAGCCGCTACGACGACCCGGCCTACCGGCGCAAGGTGGAACAATGGGGATCGACAGGGCAGTTGTAATCGTGTGGAAGGTTGGGATAGACCGCGGATTTGGCGGATGAGGCGGATTCACGCGGATTTTTCTAAGTTTATCCCTGCTGGAGGCGATTGGCTACAGCGACAAGGAGGATGAGGCGGATTCACGCGGATTTTTGAATTCATCCGCGAAAATCCGTCAAATCCGCCAAATCCGCGGTCTATCGCTTTACCATTTCAAGGAGGCACCATGATGCGGGTTCGCTTGTTGCTCTGCGGTCTGTTGCTGTTGCTGGCCGGGCTGCCGGCATTGGCCCTCGCTCAGGACGCGCCGCCGGCGGTCTTCCACGACAGCCGCGACGACGCGTTCCGCACGCCGGGCGGTGCGCAGCCCTTCGGCGGCCAGGTGACGCTGCGCCTGCGCACCGCCACGGACGCCGCCGCCGATGTGGCCGTGGTGGCGACCAACCTGGCCGGCGACGCGGTGGTGACGCTGCCGATGCAGCAGGTTGCGACCGCCGGCGGCATGGACTGGTGGGAAGCGGCCCTGCCCCTGGGCGACGCGCCCGCAGTCTGGAGCTACCAGTTTCACCTGACGCTGGACGGCGCGCCCGCCTTTTACGCCGACGATGCCCGCAAGGACGGCGGCGCCGGTGAACTCTTCACCACGCCACCGCCCACCGACCAGGGCTGGGACATCTACGCCTACGACCCGGCCTTCACCGTGCCCGACTGGGCCGCCAACGCGCTCATCTACCAGATCTTCCCGGACCGCTTCCGCAACGGCGATCCGGCGAACGACCCGACGGCCGAAAACTGGTTCTACCCGGAGGAGTGCGGCGGCCACGCCCGCCCCGTGACGCCCTGGAACTCGTTCGTGCCCGACCCGGAACCCAACGACCCGGCGCGCAACCCGGAGTGGGCGGGCACCTACAACTGCACCTTCTTTGGCGGCGACTTGCAAGGCGTGCTCGACCAGCTCGATTACCTGCAAAGCCTGGGCGTCGACACGCTCTACTTCAACCCCATCTTCGATGCGCCCTCCAACCATCGCTACGACAGCCGCAGCTATGCGCAGGTGGACGGTGCGCTGGGCGCCGCCGACGATGCCGCGGCGAGCAACGACCTGCTCACGACGCTGGCCGCGGCCGCCCAGGAACGGGGCATGCACCTGATCCTGGACGCCGTGCCCAACCACACGTCGAGCGACAGCCCCTGGTTCGACCGCTACGGGCGCCACGATACCGTGGGTGCGTGCGAGAGCGAAGACAGCCCCTACCGGGACTGGTACTTCTTCGACCCGGCGCAACCGGCGGGCAGCGGAACCTGCGCCGGCGACGTGAACTATCGCGCCTGGGCGGGCGTCGGCACGCTGCCCCAACTCGACACCACCAATCCCGCGGTGATCGACTACTTCCTGGGCGAAGCAGGCGTCGTCCAGCAGTGGCTGCAGACGCCTGGCGTGGATGTCCTGCGTCTGGATGCCGTGCCCGACGTAGTGCAAGTCAACCCGACCTTCTTCGCCGACCTGCGCACTGCGGCCAAGACCGCCAATCCTGACGCGTTCCTCATCTCCGAGACCTGGCCGGAGGCGGCGGCGCGGCGGCGCGTGCTGGGCGACGAGTTCGACAGCACCATGAACTACCGCTTCCGCCTGGCAGTTCTCGGCTTCCTGCGCGACACCGACTTCACCGAGGACGGCGACGGCGGCGTGCCCGCGCTCACCGCCAGCCAGTTCGAGGCCGCGCTGCGCGCCGTGGAGGAAGATTATCCGCCCGGCGCCTTCGCCGCGGCGATGAACGTGCTCTCCTCCCACGATGTCAACCGGGCGGTGCGCGTCCTCGACCACGACGGCATCAACTACGCCGCGCTGGAGCCGGTCAACGGCTTCGCCGACGGCCGCCAGCGGCTGAGCCTGGCCGCGGCGCTCCTGCTGACGCTGCCCGGCGCGCCCACGATCTACTACGGCGACGAGGTGGGGCTGGTGGGCTTCGGCAGCGACATCACCCGCGACGATCCCTACAACCGCCAGCCCTTCCCCTGGCCCGACG
>JAPKMV010000500.1 GCA_026645635.1 Caldilineaceae bacterium | reverse complement strand
CACTCATTTCCGAATACCCAAGAATCCACCGCCTTGCGCGTCTCAGGGCTGAAGCCGGCGAACTCCTCGTCGGTAAGCAAGTGGTTCTTGCGCCACTGCATCAACCGGATCATCGCCATTGAGCGCCGCCAGTCGTTGAAACAGTCGGCGACCAGTTGATCCTGCTCCTGAATATAGCGATAGAGCGCCAGATAGATGCGGTGATGCTCGCTTTCCGCGGCCTTTGGACTCAGCGCCTGCGCGCCCGTCAAAATGCGCTGGCATAGGCGATCCAGCGCCACCGGCTTGAGGCGAGAAAGCACCTTCCAGTCCGATTCAGGGAAGTTCACGGCCAATCTCCTTACGCCATCGATAGTTCCGATCCGTGACCGCAAAGCCCGCTGCGGGATAGAGCGCGGTGCTGGCGTCGTTGGCGCCCTCAGCGTACACATGCGCGACCGCTGCGCCCAGTGCTTGCAGCAGCCGCTGCCCGTGGTGCAGCACGGCCCTGGCCAGCCCAAGCCGTCGATAGTCCTGGTGCGCACCCACCGGCTCGAAAACGCCAAAACGGTTCGCCGGGTCGAGCCAGACGATGCAGTACGCGGCCAGCGCGCCGTCGGGCGCCGCCACGACCAGGTCAAGCTCCGGGCGATAGGTGGGCGACGCCATCGCCCGGCGGTGCTTCTCCACCGTCATGCGCGACGGGTGAAAGGCCGAGCGGTGCACATCGACCCGCGCCGTGATCTCGGCCTCGCCGGCAAAGGCGCGGATGGTGTAGCCAGGCGGCAGCACCGGTGCGGGGATAGGCTGGCGCAGGTCCGCAGTGTAGAAGATCATGTACGTATCGGTGCGGGCATAGCCGCGGGCCGCCAGCCGCGCTACGCGCGCCGCGTCCTGGGTGATGGCCCAGGTGGTGACTGCGAGCGGTGCGTCCCCTTGCGCCGCGGCCAGGTGCGTCTCAGCCCAGACCATCATCACACCCTCGACCTCCCGGTGCGCAGGATGAACGAGCAAATCGGCGTTGTTATGGTTCGGCCAGATGAAGCCGGCCAGTTCACCGTCCACGAACCAGAGCGGCGCGTGGCGGATATGTTCGGGGTCGGCATGGATCGACCGCCACCAGTCCAGGTCGCCCACAGTGCAGTAAGCGCGCAGCACCGGGTCCGCGCCCGCGGTGATGAGCAGGCTGCGCATCGCAGTGTAGTCGGCTTCGGATTGAAATAGACGTTGCTCGATCACCTTGCGCGCTCCAATGTGGCAAATCCGTAACCTAAAGTCATGGACGATAGAAACGAGGAGTTTTGCGAGCGCTGCTCCGCACCGGAAAGCGCCGGACAAGCATCCGCAGATTGCGCAGATTTTCGCAGGCGGCAGGCATCAAATCTGCGTCATCTGCGTCATCTGCGTCAATCTGCGGATTGTATTTGCGTCGTTGCGAACACTCCTGGTTTCTATGGAGTTTGAGTTTAGACGATGTCGCCGCGTCAAGACCACAGTCTGGCAAGCTGGTTTTTACAGAAAAGTGGGTGTTTTGTAAATCGTGAATTGACAAAAGGGCGTGCTTGTCGTCTTGCGCAGGTGCGGTTGAAGCCCAAATGCGGGTGCGATGTGGGCGGATTCGTGTGACTGGCAACCGCGCCTACGAGAAAGACGGTCTTTGAAAATATACTTCGAGCGGGTATAGGGTGCGTTTCCGTCACCCTTTCACCCCCTCACCCTCTCATCTTGTCGAGTAAATCTCCCTCGCCCAACAAACGATCTCCAAATGATCGCGCTCTATGCTGGAGGCAGTGATTTGTGAGCAACCGTGCGCGGCGCCGCCCGCACCTGCAACGCCTGCTGACTTTGGGAGCGTGAAGCCATGTGGAACCAAAAACGCGCACGCCGCGTGCAACGCCTGCTGAGCCTGCTGCTCGCCGGCTGCCTGCTGCTCCAATCCAGCCCGCTGATGGCCGGCCCGGCCCCGGCGCGCGCCCAGGCTGCCGCGGCGGTGCAGCCCTATCGCCCGCCGCGCTCGCCCGGCTACCTGCCGCCCGCGCAGCCGGCCCCGGCGCCCGTCGCGCAGGCGGACGATCTGCCGCCCGC
Source organism: Caldilineaceae bacterium (assembly GCA_026645635.1). GTDB lineage: Bacteria > Chloroflexota > Anaerolineae > Caldilineales > Caldilineaceae > Fredericiella. The sequence continues at coordinate 1,736 of JAPKMV010000500.1, read as the reverse complement.
CCCGCCCGCGACCGACGCACCCGACATGCGCCAGATGTACCTGCCCCTCGTCGCCCAGGGCAGCGGCGCCGGCAGCGCGATCGTACCCCAGGATCGCGCCGGCCGCTTCACCGGCGCCATCGACCTGGCCGCCGGCTGGAACCTGATCTCCCTGCCCGAGGAGCCGCCCTCCACCAGCGTGGACAACGTCTTCACCGCCATCGGTGGCCAGTACAGCCGCGTCTTTGCCTACGACGGCTGCGACGCCACCGACCCCTGGCGCGAGTATGACCCTGCCAACGCCGGAGAGAGCGACCTGACCGCCGTCGATTTTCGCCGCGGCCTCTGGCTGCAGACCACCGCGGCCGTGGAACTGCCCGTGGACGGTACGGCTCATCTCAGCACGACGCTCCAGCTCTGCGCCGGCTGGAACCTCATCGGCTACCCGCTGGCCACGCCGCAGTTGGTGGGTGCTGCGCTCGCCAGCATCGCCGGCAAGTACAGCCGCGTGGTTGCCTACGACGCCTTCGATGTCGGCGGCCCGCTGCCCGACCCGTGGGAAGTGCACAACACCGCCGCGCCGGCCTGGGCCAACGACCTGACCGTGCTCTATCCAGGGCGCGGCTACTGGCTCTACGCCACCGAGGACGCGACCCTCACCCTGGTCGAGCCAGTTAGCTACGATCTCTTCCCTCCCACGGTCGCCGTCACCGCCACGCCCAGCCTGGTCGCCGTGGGCGAGCCGGTGCTGCTGACGCTGACAGCCAGCGACAACGCCGTGGTGACCAGCCGCCGCCTTACCGTGAACGGCGCCGAAGTCGCCCTCGACCGGGGCGGGCAGCATCGCTACACCCCAGCCGCAGCCGGTCTCTACACCGTCACCGCCAGCGCCGAGGATGGCGTGGGCAACGCCGCCACGGCCATCGCCTATTTCCGCGCCCGCGGCGCCACCAACAACGGCGCGCCGGCCGTGGCGCTCCTTGCGCCGGAGGATGACGCCGTGATTGCGGCGGCGACCGACCTGGTCGGTGCAGTGATCGACGATGACCTGGCCTTCTACACCCTGGAAGCCAAACCTGCCGAAAGCAGCGCCTTCACCGAGTTCGACCGCCACTTCACGGCTGTGTTCACCGCCACGGTGGGTGCGTTGACGCCGGGCATGTTCCTGCCGGGGCTGCACGACATCCGCCTCTGCGCCGAGGACAGTTGGGGCAACCGCGCCTGCACACCGGCGAAGCGCTACGAGTTCAGCAGCCAGGTGACGCCGCCGGGCGTGATGCGCTTCGGCGCGCTCGACGCGGAGGCCGCCGCCGCAGGCATTCCCCTGCGCATCAGCCGCGTCTACGACTCGCGCAACAAGACGCGCGGCGACTTCGGCATCGGCTGGCGCATGGACCTGAACGAAGTGCGCCTCTACGCCAACCGGCTGCTGGGCAACGACTGGCAGCAGGTCTTCATCCCCGGCGTACCCGTTGCCTACGGGCTGGTCGCCAGCGCCGACCACCGCGTCACCGTGGTGCTGCCCGACGGCACGATCCACCGCTTCCGCATGAAGCCGCGGCCCGAGGTGCAGGCGGTGGCGCGCATCACCGCGCTGGACGGCGCCACCTTCGAGCCGATCAGCAACACCACCTCCAGCCTGGTCGCCGTGGAGCAGCCGGCCTTTGTGGACAGCGGCACGCCCACGCTCAACAACCCGGTGGACGCCCTGCTGCTCGACGGCGGCTTCAACATCTACAGCCCGGCCAACTATCGCC
>JAPKMV010000004.1 GCA_026645635.1 Caldilineaceae bacterium | reverse complement strand
CGCTAAGTCGCAAAGGGTATATCTCCTGGCGTCTTTGCGCCTTTGCGTGAGATTCCTTATCACCGATAAAGTCTATTTATCCGCGTGAATCCGCCAAATCCGCGTCATCCGCGGTCTATTCTGTCTTTCCCTGCCAGGCTATTCCTCAATGCAGCCCTTGTCGAGGTAGTAGGTCATGTGCTGAAATGAGATCACCGGGTCGATGTACTCGACGCGCACGGCGGGAGGCACGTTGAGCGTCAACGGCGCATAGCAGAGGATGCTCTTGATGCCGGCGGCGACCAATTCGTCGGCGACGGTCTGCGCGGCCACGGCGGGCACAGCGATGATCGCGATCTGGCAGCGATACTTGCGCACGACCTGGGCAATTGCCGGCGTCGGCTGCACGATGGCGTCGCCTACCTGTGCACCGACTTTGGCAGGGTCGCTGTCAAAGACGCCGACGATCCGGTAGCCGCGGTGCTCGAAGCCGTTGTAACTGGCCAGCGCGTGGCCAAGATAGCCTGCGCCGACCAGCACCACCGGCCAGATGCAGTCCACCTTGAGGATCTTCTCCAACTGGCGACAAAGATACGCGACATTATAGCCGGTGCCCTGCTTGCCGAACTCGCCGAAGTGGCTGAGATCTTTGCGGATCTGCGCCGAACTGATGCCGAGCAGTACGCCCATTTCTTGGCTGGAAGTGACCTCTGCGCCCTGTTCGTCGAGCAAACGCAGGGTGCGCAGATAGACGGGCAGGCGCCCAATCACGATATCCGGGATGTCCGCGGTCTCTATTTCTACAACCTGCGCGGCGTGTTCACCAGCCATAGCGCGCTCGAATCCTGCCTGCATGAATGGTTTGGTTGGAAACGATCACCGATGCCTGTAGCATTTGCGGATTTTATCACAAGCGGCGCGGCCATGCCAGTTGTCAGGCGATTGGGGTGCAAATAAAGATTGCATCCAGGATCAGTCGGCGTCCACGATGGGCGTGTTGTCGTCGAAGGTCTGGTTGCGCTGGGGCAGACAGTAACCCTGCCCGCGCACAGTGACGATGTAGCGCGGGTTGTCGGGCGTCGGCTCCAGCTTGGCGCGCAGCCGCCGCATGTGCACCCACAGCGACTCTACGCTGCCCTTGCGCACGGGATCCCACGCACGCGCCAAGAGGTAGCCCGGTGACAGAACTCGCCCGCGATTGTTGTAGAGTATGCTGAGCAGCCGATTCTCGGTAGGGGTCAGCGGGATCTGTTGACCGTCGACGGCGACGTACTGCTTGGCGAAATTGACGCGCAGGCGGTCGTCGATGGTGATCTCTGGCTCTTGCAGATAACTGGTGCCCGCGCGCAGCAAGATGCGCCGCACACGCGCCAACAGTTCCGCCAGCGCAAAGGGCTTGGTAATATAGTCTTCGGCGTAGAGGGTCAGCCCTTCGACCTTGGTCTCGACGTCGGAAAGCGCCGAGAGAAAGATGATGGGGATGTCGCCCATCTGGCGCAGGTGGGCGGCGACGGCAAACCCGTCCATGTCGGGCATCATGATGTCCAACAAGACCAGGTTTGGCAGCCCTTCCCGCTGCACAATGTCGAGCGCCGCGCGTCCATCTTCGGCGGTGAATACCATGTAGCCTTCACGTTGCAGCCGCAGGTTGAGAATCATGCGGGTTTCCGGTGCATCGTCAACAACCAGAATTCGTTGTCCGCCGATCACATCGGCGCCAGTTCCAGTGATCGCTGTCATAAGTCTAAACTCTGCTTTAGGGTTGTCCAATCAACATCTAAGCCAACTGCGCGAAAATCAGTGTTGAAATGATTCTGGCACAAAAGTGATGAGGCCAGCGTTAAGCATAACAGATTTTTCGCCAAACGAATACCGTCAGTTACCTGTCAATTTTGTAAGTTTTCAATGTAAGTTCTGGAGACGACCGCACCATGTCCAAAAAAACGCCCGTCTTGCGCCGCTTGCTCGTCATTGCGGTCTTTGTTCTGTCGATCAGCGGCGCCTTCACCGTCGGCACGGTGACCGGGATGACCGTGCGCCCTGCCAGCGCCGCCGATGAGCCGGCTGGATTTGGCGTCTTCTGGGAAGTTTGGGATCTGGTCAATCGCCACTTCGTCGATCAGGACCTGATCGACCCCACCAAAATGACCTACGGGGCGATCAACGGGATGCTCGCCACGCTTGGCGATGAAAACCACACCGTGTTCTTCTCCCCGGAGGAGGCCGAACAACAGGCAAGTTCGTTGGAAGGCTCCTTCGAGGGCATCGGCGCGTTTGTCGGCCAGGAAGAAGGCGAATTCCGCATCATTGCGCCGATTCATGGCTCGCCGGCTGAAGCTGCGGGCATCCTGGCCGGCGATGTGGTGCTGAAGGTGGACGGCGAGGATATTACCGGCCTGCCTGAATGGGAGATCATCTCGCGCATCCGCGGGCCGGCCGACACGCAGGTGACGCTGACGGTGCTCCACCCGGAGGAGACCGAACCGGTGGACATCACGGTGACGCGCGGCACGATCGAGATCGACAGTGTGACGTGGCAGCGCATCCCCGACACGGACTTTGCCTACTTGCAGATCAGCCAGTTTGCTGCGGACACCGGCAACGAATTGCAGGCGGCGCTGCGGGAAATCCAGGCCGAGGCGGACAAAGGCGCGCCCGTGGCCGGGATCCTGCTCGATCTGCGCAACAATCCTGGTGGCTACCTGGCGCAGGCGCTGCGCGTCAACAGCCAGTTTCTGGAGCGAGGCGCAGTGATCCTCCACGAACGGGACGCCGAGGGCCAGTTGCGCACCTACAAGTCAGTCGGTTCGGGGCTGGGGCGCACGATCCCCATCATCGTGATGATCAACGAGGGGACGGCCAGCGCGGGTGAGATCACGGCGGGTGCGCTGCAAGAGAATGGCCGCGCCCGGCTGGTCGGTGAGACCACCACCGGCACCGGCACCGTGCTCCAGCCCTTCACGCTGAGCGATGGCTCCGTGCTGCGCCTGGGCGTCACCAACTGGCTCACGCCCAAAGAGAACCTGATCAAGAACGTGGGCGTCAAGCCTGATCTGGAAGTGACGCAAGAGGCGTCGGTGGAGATGGTGGATAGCTTCACCCTGGAAGATGCGACCTTGCAGGAACTGCTCGACCAGGGCGATTTGCAGTTCAACACGGCACTGGATGAACTGCGCATCCTCACCGGCGCGGCAGAAACGGTGGAGGTGGTGCAGTAGGTAGTATTCGTACTTGCGGGACTGAATAGCCGATGGTGTTGCGTGTTACGTGTTACGTGTTACGTCTTGCTACGTAGCACGCAACACGCAATACGCAACCATCGCTTTACCTGCGTCCGCAAGTATTAATCGTCGCCGTATAGACGGTGCTTGCGGATGTAGGCTTCCACGGCACGGGGGACCATGTGGCGGATCGGCTGGCCGTTGCGCACCCGCTGCTGGATCACGTGGCTGGCGATCTCCAACTCGGGCATGTCCAGGATGACCACCCGCTTGCGGATGCCGGGCAGCGCCCGTTCGAGTTGCTCCCAGTCCAGCTCCACGTCGTGACGGCTGAGCGCCACCAGCCGGGCATGCTCCACCAGCCAGAGCGGCTCATGCCAGGTCGGCAGGTCGCGCAGGCTGTCCATGCCCATCAGGAAAAAGATTTCTGCGTCGCCGCCGGCCTGCTGCTGAAGCAGCCGCACCATGTCCACCGTGTAGTGGGGGCCGGGGCGGTCGGCGTCGACGCGACTCACCCAGAGGGAATCGATATCGGCGGTGGCCAGTTCGGCCATGCGGATGCGATCCTCCACCGGCGCCATGCGCCGCCCCTGCTTGTGCGGCGGGTCGCCCGACGGCGCCAGATAGACCATGTCCAGGCTAAGCTGAAACCATGCCTCTTGCGCCAGGATCAGGTGGCCGATGTGGATCGGGTCGAAGGTGCCGCCCAAGATGCCGACGCGGCGCGGCCGTTTGTTTTCGAGGTCCATCGCCGCCCGCTCCGTTCTCATTCGCCCAGCGCGTTGTCGTAGCCCCAGATCAGCTCGGTGTCGGCGATCTGCACGGTGTCGCCTTCCGTGACGCCGGCGCTGCGCAGCGCTTCGGTGATGCCGAGCGCGGCGAGAATGCGCTGGAAGCGCAGGGTCGCCTCGTAGTAGTCCCATTTCGTCATCCGCACCACCTTCTCGATCTCCTGCCCCTCGACGATCCAGAGATGCGGCTCCGGGTTCTCGATGCGGAAGGCTTTCGGGTCAGGGCCGACGCCGATCTCGACCAGTTCGGTCGGTTCATGGACGATAGGCGGCAGTGCGTCGAGCATCTCCTGCGTGCGGTAGAGCAGTTTGTCGACGTTTTCGTGTGTCACCGCGCTGATCGCCATGCAGGGCAGGCCGTAGCGTTCCAGCGCTGCTTGAACCTCGGGCCAGACAGATTGCGCTTCCGGCAAATCCATCTTGTTGAGGACGACCAACTGCACCGTATCGGCCAGCGCCGGGTTGAAGAGGCTCAGTTCCTGGTTGATCGCCTCGAAGTCGCCCAACGGGTCCGGGCTGGCGCCGCTGAGCAGGTGGATCAACATGCGGCAGCGTTCGATGTGGCGCAAGAATTCCAGCCCCAGGCCGACGCCTTCGTGCGCGCCCTCCAGCAAGCCGGGAATATCCACCAGCACGATCTGCCGGTGATCGACCTCGGCCACACCCAGCGACGGCTCCACCGTGGTGAACGGGTAGTCGGCGATCTTGGGGCGTGCGGCGCTGACCACGCTGAGCAAGGTCGACTTGCCCGCATTGGGCACGCCGATGATGCCCACGTCGGCCACCAGCTTGAGTTCCAGTTCCAGCCAGTGCTCCTCGCCCGGTTCGCCCTTCTCGGCAACCTTGGGTGCGGTGTTGCGCGCCGTCTTGAAGGCCGCGTTGCCCCGGCCACCACGGCCGCCGCGCGCAATGACGACCTCCTGCCCGGCGTGGATCAGGTCGGCCAGCACCGCACCGCTGTCGGCGTCGCGCACCAGCGTACCCGCAGGCACGGGGATGCGCAGATCCGGCCCGGCCGCGCCATACTTGTTGGCGCCCGCACCGTGAACGCCCCGCTCCGCGCGATGATGGATATTCTGCTGCAAGTGGTGCAGAGTGTTGACGCCGGCGTCGACGTAGAAGACGACGTTGCCGCCGCGACCGCCGTTGCCGCCGGAAGGGCCGCCGCGCGGGACATATTTCTCGCGCCGAAAGGCGACGACGCCATCGCCGCCATTGCCTGCCTTGACAAAGATGCGTGCTCGATCAAAAAACATAAGGGAGCATTGTAACGGAGACGCGCCATTCGGCCAATGTCACGGCAGTGCGAAAAGTCACGCAAAGTCGCCAAGGCGCAAAAATTCTCTCTGCGTTTCTCTGCATCTCTGCGCCTCAGCGTCAAATCTGACGGCTTTACAAACAATCTCTCATAGCAGATGCAGCAGATCCGCCGCGGCGCGGTAGGGATCGGTCTCCCGGCGGCGGATTGCGTCCACCATCTCATTCATGCGGCCATCGGGCATGCGCGACAGAATGCGCCGGTTGAGTTCGGCACGGATGATGTTCTCCAGCGTGTTGGCGATGCGCAACTGCTCGCGCACGGCCATCTCGCCGGACGCCACCAGCCATTCGCGGTGGCGCTCCACCTGTGCGCGCAGTTCCTCCACCCCCGTGCTCTCCGCGGCGACGGTCTTCATCACCGTCACCTGCCAGCGCTGCTCCTCGGCGCCGGCAGCCGCGGGACTCTCCACGCGCAGCAGTTGCCCGTGGTGGCGCACCAGGCGCGTGCTCTCCCCTTCGATCTGGAGCATCATCTGCAAGGCGCGCAGGGTAGCGTCGACGCCCGGGCGGTCAGCCTTGTTGATCACCAGCACGTCGGCAATCTCCAAAATGCCGGCCTTGATCGCCTGCACCTCGTCGCCCAGGCCCGGTGCTTCCACCACCAACGTCGTGTGCGCGGTGCTGGCGATCTCCACCTCGGCCTGGCCGACGCCCACCGTCTCCACCAGAATGCGGTCGAAACCGGCCGCGTCGAGCACGGTGACCACGTCGCCCGTGGTCTTGCTCAGCCCGCCCAGGCTGCCGCGGGTGGCCATGCTGCGCATGAAGACGCCCGCGTCGCCGGCCAGGGCGCGCATCCGCACGCGGTCGCCCAGCAGCGCGCCGCCGGTGAAGGGGCTGGTCGGGTCGATGGCGACGATGCCGACGGTCATGCCCGCCTGGCGGTAGCAGCGCGCCAGGGCAGTGACCAGCGTCGACTTGCCGGTGCCGGGGGCGCCGGTCACGCCGATGATGTGGGCGCGGCCCGAGTGCGGGTAGAGGGCGTGGAGCAGATCGCTGGCCTGGGCCGTCTGGTTTTCGACCTGGGTGATGGTGCGCGCCAGCAGCAGGCGGTTGCCGTGAAGCACGCCGTCGATCAACGCTGTGGCCGTCTCACTGCGCTGCGCCAGCGCCGTGATTGCGGCCATCTATGCCGCCACCTGCACCTGGTTGTGGATGAAATCGACGATCTCCTGGGTCGACGTGCCGGGGCCAAAGATGCCGGTGATGCCTGCCGCCCTGAGTTTCTCAATGTCATCGTCGGGCACGATGCCGCCCACCAGGACGACCACGTTTTCCTGCCCCTGGGCGCGCAGCAGTTCGACCACCTTGGGGCAGAGGGTCATGTGTGCGCCGCTGAGAATGCTCAGGCCGACGACGTCGACGTCCTCTTGCAGGGCGGCTTCGGCGATCATCTGCGGCGTCTGGCGGATGCCGGTGTAGATGACCTCGAAACCGGCGTCGCGCAGGGAGCGCGCCACCACCTTGGCGCCGCGATCATGGCCATCCAGACCCGGCTTGGCGACCAACACGCGGATTTTTCGTTCGCTCATGACTTTTTGCCCTCCTGTTTTATAGCCTGAATCATCTTTTGCGTATGTGCGCAGTTGCGCTTGATTTCAGCAACCAAGTATATCACACCGTTTCGAGGGGGCGCATGCCAGTGTCTCTGCCCTCCGCAATTCTCTTGCCTGCGCGCTGGCCAAGTACCTGGACGACATGAGCGAAGAAGCGGTGATCGCGCTGAACATCCCCACCGGCGTGCCGCTGGTCTACGAACTGGACGGCGCGCTCAAGCCGATCAAGAGCTACTATCTCGGCGACCCCGAAGAGATCGCCAAGGCCGCGGCGGCGGTGGCTGCGCAGGGCAAGGCGAAGTAGGAAAATCGGAAGTAGCAGGTAGTGGCGACTTCAGCCGGTGTCCTGGGCAGGGCTGAAGTCGCCACATTTGTCAGGACGTAACAGTTCGGCCAGCAGAGCGTTTTGGCCACGAATGGCACGAATCTGGACGAATGCCCACGAATGATTCGTCGCCATTTGTCAGAATTCGTGTAATTCGTGACGTGGGTCAGGCTACCACGAACTCGCCAGCAACTTGCTGTGGCTTGAAGGGGGCATTTGTCACGTGTTTTGCGTCCTACAACATCGCATCGGCGCAGGGTGAGGTGCGTCGCCGGCTCCTTCACCCATTTGTACTGACCAGCCAGGACGCCTGGGATAGGAACAGCGTCACAGCCAGCAAGAAGCTGTGTGATCTGCGGCTCAACGTCGTTGTCCTACGCTCGCCTATGGGTATGCCTGCAGCGTCAAGCCTTTGATAAACCTGAAATCCTTGAGATTCTTGGTGGCCAGTGGCTGCCCTGTCACGATGGCCGTGGCGGCAATCAGCGCGTCTGCAATGGCGAGACCATGGCTCAAGCGGTATTTGAGCAGTAAATCGTAGGCCACATCGCTAATACTGGCGTTCAACTTGATGACGGTGAAACGCGCAAGGAAATGCCTGACGGTCTGTTGTGCCTGTTTGTCGCGAGCACCAACCAGGAGTTCCATCTGTGTGACCGCGCTGATGGCCAAACCCATCGTGGTTTCGGTATGCTCCAGGTAATCCACTGCTTCGGGAATCTTGCGCGCTGCATCAATCAAAATATCGGTGTCAACAATCAACATGGTGCGCTATGCCCACTCTTCCCGACGAAGCTGGCGTACATATTCTGTGCTGTCTGCCATATCAGTGCGATCGACCCACATGCCAATGAAGGGATCGTCGCGTAAGCTGGCGCGTGGCGACGGCGTTGGCTTCGTCAGCACTGCATACTGGCTGCTGATCATGCCCACGAAATCGGCTACCATCTTCAGCGCCTCTGGCGGCAGCACGGCAAGCTGGCGTTCGATGTCGGCCAAAACCTCACGCTGTACAGTCATAGCGATTACGCACCTCCCGACAAAAACATAACCCACAATTTGGCTGGGTCGATGCCATTATACCACATCTTGCCCAACCTTCCGGGAAGGGGTCAGCCGCCCTCTGCGCAACCGATGATTGTCACCGACCCCTTCCCGGAAGATCGGGCGCCCCCAACTTGAATTGCACCCCATGCACCCCAAGATGGCAGCTGCAGGATACGCGGCGATGGACTGTTTGGTGGTATGCTGCTGTAAACGGAGCGCGACGACTGCCACGCTCCTCCACATTACGCAAAGGCAAACCATCATGACCCAAACCTATCCCTGGCTGGCCCACTATGAGCCGGACGTCACGCCCGAAGTCACAATCCCGGACCACACCGTGCAGCAGTTCCTGGCGAACGCGGCGGCGCGCTTCCCGGCGCAGACCGCCGTGCGCATGGTGCTGCGCTACCTGCCGCTGGGGCTGCGCGTGCAGGCGCGGCTCAGCTATCGCGAACTGCACGAACAGAGCGACCGCTTCGCCGCCGCGCTGGCCCAGCTTGGCGTGGGCAAGGGCAGCCGTGTTTCGATCATGCTGCCCAACATCCCGCAGCAGGTGATCGCCTATTTCGGCGTGCTCAAGGCCGGCGCCATCGTTGTCAACACCAACCCGACCTATCCGCCCCACGAGCTGGCGCCTTTGCTGCGCAGCGCAGAGGCCGAGACCATCGTCACCCTCAGCGGCCTCTTCGCCCGCGTGCGCGAAGTCCAGCCGCAAACTGCGCTGAGGCAGATCATCCTCACCGACGTGCCCGACAGGATCGGCTGGCCCTTCCGCAGCAGCGTGGCGAAGCAGGTGCGCGCCAGCGGCATGATGGCGACCGTGCCGCCCCAGGCCGGCGTCCATTTCTTCTCGCAACTGCTGGCCAACGCGCCGGTCGCCCCGCCCAGCGTCGCGTTCGCCCCAGCGACTGACACCGCGGTCTTCCAGTTCACCGGCGGCACCTCCGGCCTGCCCAAAGCCGCGGAGTTGACCCACCGCGACCTGGTGGCCAACGTCACGCAGACCGGCGCGTGGGTGCCCTCGCTGCGCCCCGGCGCGGAGAAGTTTCTGCTGGCGCTGCCCGCCTTTCACGTCTACGGCATGACCGTGGGGATGTTGATGTGCATCAGCCTGGGCGGCGAACTGGTGCAGATGCCTGACCCGCGCCATACGCAGCAGATCCTGGAGACCATCGCCCATGAAAAGATCACCGTCTATCCCGGCGTGCCTGCCATGTACATTGCGCTCATCAACCACCCGCAGACCGCCCGCTACAACCTGCACAGCATCCGCGTCTGCCTGAGCGGCGGCGCCGCGCTGCCCGCCGAGGTGGCGCAGCAGTTCGAGGCGATCACCGGCGGCAAGCTGGTGGAAGGCTACGGCATGTCCGAATCGTCGCCGCTGACCGCCGGCAACCCGGTCTTCGGCCAGACCAAGATCGGCTCGGTCGGCATGCCCTTCCCCAGCACCGAACTCGCCATCATTGCGCTGGAGCCGGACGAAGCGGGCAACTACGCCTTTCTGGGTGTCGATGAACCGGGTGAACTGGTGGCGCGCGGCCCCCAGGTGATGAAGGGCTACTACAACAACCCGGAGGAGACGCGCAACGCCATCGACGCCGATGGCTGGCTGCACACCGGCGACATTGCCAAGATGGACGCCGACGGCTATTTCTACATCGTGGACCGCAAGAAGGACTTGATCATCGCCAGCGGCTACAACATCGTCCCGCGCGAGGTGGAGGAAGTCCTCTTCCTGCACCCGCAGGTGATGGAGGCCGCGGTTGTGGGCGTGCCCGACGCCAAACGCGGTGAGACGGTCAAAGCCTTCGTCGTGCTGCGCGCCGGTGAAACGGCCACCGCCGACGAGATTCGCGCCTTCTGCAAGGAGCGCCTGGCGCCGTACAAGGTGCCGGCGCTGGTGGAGTTCGTCAAGGAACTGCCCAAGACCCAGGTGGGCAAGGTGCTGCGCCGCGTGCTGGCGGAGGAAGAGGCGCGCAAGGTGATCGCGTCAGCGAAGACCGAAATAGACCGCGGATGACGCGGATTAGGCGGATTCACGCGGATTTTGATCCGCGCAAATCCGCCTAATCCGCGTCATCCGCGGTCTATCCCGATCTGCTGAACGGTGACGAGTTCATTGTGCGACGCCACATCTTGCCTGACAGGCGCCGATGCACCGTTCAACACCCTTTCCAGCACCGGCCGCATGTCCCCCACCCGCCGCGCTCGAATCACCCAATCCCACAGCGGCTCCAGCTTTTTCCAGCCCACGGCATAGGCCGCATGGCGCAGCCGCCCGGTTACGTCCGGCTTGGTCCATGCGCCGCGGGCGATGTTGGCCCAGCCGTAGAAGTCGCGATACGCACGCCAGTAACCCGCTTCCAGCGCTTCGGGGCTGAGCCGCGCCGGCTGAAAGACCACATGGCGCGTGTCGTACAGGTCCCAGTCCTCGTGGAGCATCCGCCCCGCCGCAGCCATGCGCTGATGCAGCGCCGTGCCCGGATAGGGCGTCAGGATGTGGAACGTCGCGGTCTCGATGCCCTGCGCCACCGCCCAATCCACCGTGCGGCCAAAGACGTTCTCGTCGTCCTCGTCCATGCCGAAGACAAAGCTGCCGTTCACCATCACCCCGTTCTCGTGCAGCCGGCGGATCGCGGCGGTGTAGTCGCGATTCAGGTTCTGCACCTTGTGCTGCGCGGCCAGGTTCTCCGGGTTCAACGTCTCGAAGCCGACGAAGAGGCTGCGCAGCCCGGCCGCGGCCGCCTGCTCCACCAGGCCGGGGCGCAGCACACTCTGCACCGTGCCCGCGGCCTGCCAGACCCGCCCCATCCCGCGCATCCCGGCAAAGAGCGCGGTGGCAAAGTGCGGGTCGCCCAGGAGGTGGTCGTCGAGAAAGTAGAGGTGGCGGCCCGGCAGCCGCTCGATCTCCGCCAGCGCCGCGTCCACGCGCTGGGTGTAGAAGCCGCGCCCGCCGCGGAAGAATGCATCTTTGTAGCAGAAGTCGCAGTGGTGCGGACAGCCGCGCGAGACCACGATGGAGTTGGGCACCAGGTAGAGATGGCGCTTGATCAGGTCGCGGCGCACCGGCGGCAGTTGCGCCAGCGTGCGCTCCGTGGAACGGTAGACTGCGCCGGGGCGTCCCGCCTGGTAGTCGGCGAGAAATTCCGGCCAGGTGTCTTCGCCCGGCCCCAGGAAGATCGTGTCGGCGTGGTAGATCGTCTCCGCGGGCAGTGAGGTTACGTGCAGCCCGCCCAGGCAGACATGCGCGCCGCGGCTGCGATAGTGGTCGGCCAGCGCATAGGCCCGATAGGCCGAGGTGATGTAGACCTGGATCACCACGATGTCCGGCGCGTCGTCCAACCGCAGCCGCTCCACGTGTTCGTCCTGGATCTCCACCGTCCAGTCGTCGGGCAGATACCCAGCCAGGGTCGCCAGCCCCAGCGGCGGAAAGAGCGAGTACTTGATCGGGCGCCAGAACGGGCTGACCGCCTCGGTCAACGCCGGCAGGATCATCTTCACGTGCATGGGTTGCTCCTTCGTGTGAACAGGTTGTTTGACCATTGCGCCCGATTCTCGCGAAAATGGACGCACAGGGCGAGGTCCCAGGTGCGCTGATTGATGCACTCAGGTGCTTGACACGGATCGCCCTCGTGCTATTTCTTTATATGAATGAGGTCAATGTGGCTGAGAATAGAACGCGGATGACGCGAATTGGGCGGATTGGCGCTGATCGAATCCGCGCAGACCCGCCCAATCCGCGCCATCCGCGTTCTATTTCAACAGGGTGAACGGTTATGCCGCCGGATCCGCGGTCTATCAGGATCTGAAAGTCAACATGCTCAATCTCCTCATCGTCGAAGACAACCCACGCCTGGCCGCCGCGCTGGCCAGCGGCTTCACCGCCACCGGCCAGGTCGCCGTGCTCCACACCTGCGCCAGCGGCGAGGAAGCGCTCGCGTGGCGGCTGGCGCAGAACGAGCCGCTCCCCGCCGCGGTGCTCATGGATGTGCAGCTTGCCGGCGCCATGAACGGCGTCCAGACCGCGGTGGCGCTGCGCCGCGAATTTCCCCGCCTGCCCGTGGTCTTCTACTCGATCCAGGACGACGCCCAGTATTACCGCGACTTCCGCGCCGCCGGCTTCCTCAGCCACTACGCCTATGTGCGCAAGTCCAACTACCTGCTGCCGGAACTGGTGCTGCCGCTGCTGCTCGACGCCGTGGCCGGCCGCTCCTTCGTCGACCCGGAAATCGAGGCGCGCGTCGAGGAAGTGCGCAGCCGCGACGCCCTCGACCCGCTGGCGCTGCTGGAACCGAATGAGCAGCAGGTGGCGCGGCTGCTGGCCCAGGGGCTGACCAACGAACAGATCGCCGAGCGCATGGGTTTCCGCGATAAACGCACCATCAGCCGCATCAACGGCCAGATCTACGCGGCCTGGGGGCTGGCAGAGGACGCCACCGACGAGAAGGTGGCGCGCACCCGCGCCGCGCTGATTGTCGCCGCAGGCCGCCTGCTGGTGTGGGACGCATCCGGCGCGCCCGCGGTGCAGACGGCCGGCGGCTGGGCGCCGTGGCCGCCAGGGTGAAGGGCCGATGACGGGCTATTTCTGGTTCGACTGGCCGCTGCTGGCGCTCTCCCTCGCCAACGGCATCCTGCTGCTCTGGCTGGGGCTGACGGTGCTGCTCAACGCCGAGCGCCGCACGCCGGGTGTGGCGCTGCTGGCGCTGACCGCCTGGCTGGGCAGCGCGTTCTTCGCGGCGCACACGGCAATCCTGGCCAGCGGCGAGGGGCCGGCGAGCGCCGCGCTCAATCTCTGGTGGGAGCTGGGCTGGCTGCCGCTGCTGGCGCTGCCCCTGGCGTGGTACGGCGTTGTGCTCTGGTACAGCGGCTTTGGCGGGGAGGCGCAAGGTCTGCGTCGCCATCGCCTGCCGCTGGCGCTGGTCGTGATAACCTTTGGCGGGCTGGTCATTGCGCTCTTCACCAGCGCCGGGCTGCCCTCCTTTCTCGATGCCGTCAATCTGCGCTTCGGCGCAACCGCGACCCTCTTTGGCGCCCCCTGGTTTCTGGTGCTCTACCCGGCCTACATCCTGGTCTGCGTGGCGCTCAGCTTCGACGCGCTGCTGCGCCCCGCGCCCGCGCCATCCAAGCAGAGTACGGCGGCGCGGCGCCGTGCACGGCCGTGGCTGCTGACGGCCAACGCACTGTTAGTCGTGGTCGGCGGGCTGGTGGCGCTGCTCCTGATCTGGGTTGCCCGCACGCCCAGCCCGGCAGCCGCCAACGAGCTTTTCAGCCGCACGCCGTTCCCGCTCGATCCCTGGACAGCCACCACGGACGACGCCCGCCGCCTCGCCCTGGCCATCGCGTGGACCGATTTGCTTGTGTCTGCGCTGTTGGCGGCGGTCATTTTCTGCATGAGCTATGCGCTTGTCCGGTATGAAGTCTTCAGTGGCCGCGCCCTGCCGCGGCGTGCGCTGCGCCGTCACTGGCGCGCTGCGCTGCTGCTGGCCGTGGGGTACGGTGTGGTCGTGGGTGCGACGCTGGCCGCGGGCTGGCGCCCAGTCTACAGCCTGCTCCTCACTGCGCTGTTGATGACACTCTTCTTCGCCCTGCTCGGTTGGCGCACCTTTGCTGCACAGAGCGACTTCATGCGCCGCCTACAGCCCTTCGTCGTCAGCACGCATCTGGCCGAGGAGATCATCACACCCGCTGCCGCTGCCGGCGACGCCGCCACCGCGCAAGATGCCGCCGCCACCTTTGCTGCCCTCTGCCGCGAGGTGCTGCACACAGACTATGCGGCGCTGGCGGCCAGCGGCGCGTTGGCAGTTCTGGTCGACTCGCCACTCGTCTACCCTGCACATGCGCCGCCGCCCGGCGTGTTGCCGCCGCTGTCCGCCGCATCGGATGACATGCTGGCAGTCGCCAGCGATGCACCGGGGCTGTCCCAGGTGGCGTGGGCGCTGCCGATCCAGGGGCCGCAAGGTCCGGTGGGTGTCATGTTGTTGGGGCGGCGGCGGGGCGATGACCTCTACGCCGAGGAGGAGATCGCCATCGCCCGGGCGACCGGGGAGCGGCTGCTGGATCTGCTGGCTGCGGCTGCGCTGGCCCGGCGCTTGCTCGACCTCACGCGCGAACAGTGGGCCGAAGGTCAGGTCGCTGACCGCCAGACGCGCCGCGTCCTCCACGACGAAGTGCTGCCCGACCTGCACGCGGCGCTGATCCTGCTGAGCCAGGGTGACGACGCGCAGATCGCCCAGGCGCGTGATCTGCTGGCAACGGCCCATCGGCAGACGGCGGCGCTGCTGCGCGGTCTGCCGGCGCGCCCGCCCGTGCGCCCGTCGGGACATCTGCTGACCGACCTGCGCCGGCTGGTGGAAGAGGAGATGGCGTCGCGCTTCGATACGGTGCACTTTGCTGCGGATGACGCAGCCGCGGTCACTGCGCCGATGCTGCGCCCCCTGCACGCCGAGGTGGTCTTCTACGCCGTGCGCGAGCTGGCGCGCAACGCAGCACGCCACGGTCACGGCGCAGCCGCCCCCTTCACGTTGACTGTGACGGCGGTCGGCGGCAGCGAGCTGGAGATCGTGGTGCGCGACAACGGCCAGCCGGCGCCGGCGGTGGCGGGCGGCGCCGGCCAGGGACTGGCGCTGCACACTGCGATGCTGGCAGTGGTGGGCGGCGGCATAACGCTGACGCAGATGCGGGCGGGCGGCTCTCAGGCCGTGCTGCGCATCGCGACCGCGCCTACGGTCCGCTGACTGGGGCCGCCAGCCCCCGCGCCGCCGGATGCAGGATGGCGCGCAGTTGACGCAGTGCGTAATCCAGTATTATCATCATGACACCTCCTCATGTGTCGGACAAGTGCCAACGCGCTTCAATCAAGGGACGAATGAACCAAAGGAGCAAAACAATGGACTTCAATGCACTCATCGCCTACGGGCGCCGCGCTATGTCGTTGGAAGTGCCTTTCTACGAAGAGGCGGCCCGCAATGAAAGCATGACCCGTGATGCGCTCAACATGGTCATTGTGGTGGCCGTGCTCAATGGCCTGGGCGCCTTCATCGGCCAGTTGTTTGGGCTGAATTTCCTGGCAGCGTTCGCCTTTCTCATCGTGCAAACCATCCTGTCGGTGCTGCTCTACTACGTTGCCGCCTACGTCACCCAGTACATCGGCGCGGCGATGTTCCAGGGCCAGGGCACCCAGCAGCAGATGCTGCGCACGCTCGGCTTTGCCCATGCGCCCCAGGCGCTCAGCGTGCTCTCCTTTATTCCCTGCCTCGGCGGTTTCATCGCGCTGGCAGCCGGCATCTGGTACCTGGTCTGCGGTTTCTTTGCTGTGCGCACCACCCATCGCCTGACGGACGGCCAGGCCATCATCACCATGTTCGTCGCCTGGTTGATCGTCGCCGTGATCACGGCGGTGGTGCTGTTCTTTGTGGGCGTCATCGTCGGCGTGCCGGCGGCGCTGCTCAACATGGCCACAGGGCAGTAGGCCGATTGCCAGGCAAGCAGCAGATCGTGGTATAGTTCGCCTTCGAATAAGGAGGAGCCATGCACGTCGAGTTGCTTGCCTACACGCAGCGCAACCCTGCCTTGACTGTCGAGTCGGTCGCCACAATCGGCGACCTGGGCGCCATCTGGCAGGGCAAGGCCGATTATCCAGAGAATGTGGTGGAGTTTGCGGGGCGCGTCTGCTACCGCAGCACACACCGCATGGGCGCGGCGGCGGACTTCATCGCCGACCGGGTGCGCGAGGGACACGAGGACATCATCGAGCACCTGGTGGTGACGCTGCGCATCACCGACAGCCTGGAGCCGCTGCGCTGGCGGCTGCTCAACCGCCACTGTGAGGTGAGCGAGCTGGGCAGCGGCGCCTGGCTGGTCAGCGGCAACACGCGGGTCTGGCTCGATTTCTTCCGCCGCGGCGTGGCCCTGGAAGCCGTGCCGATTCTGCGGACGCTGGCCCCGGGCATCTTTGCTGAATACGCCGGCGCCGCCGATATTTCGCCCATCGCCGGCGCAGCGCCGCTGTTTGACGAAGCCGCGCTCGCCGTGTTGGCCCCCTACGAACAAGGCCCCATGCGCGTCACCTTGCTGGGCTACACCCAGCCGCTCCTCGCCGACCCGGAACTGGCGCTGCATCACGGCGCGGCCACCTTTTTCTTTGAGGGCATCAGCCGCACCTGCACCCATCAGTTGGTGCGCCACCGTCTCGCCAGCTTCAGCCAGGAATCACAGCGTTATGTCGATTTGAGCAAGGGCGGTTGGAAGGCCATCGTGCCGCCGGCCGTGGCCGAGCACCCGCAGGCCATGGCGGAGTTGGACGAATTCTGGCGCATCGCCGAAGAGAAATATGCGGCGCTGCGAAAAATGGGCATTCGCAAAGAGGACGCCCGCTTTTTGCTGCCCAACGCCGCCGAGACGCGCATCGTGGCGACGATGAACTTTGCGGCGTGGAGCCATTTCCTCTGGCTGCGCGCAGTGGACAAGGCCGCGCAGTGGGAAATCCGGGCCATGGGGCAGGCGGTGCTGCGCATGTTGCACACACTGTCGCCGGACGTCTTCGCCGAACACTGGCGTGTCTATCAGGAGCAGTTCATACAGGAGGCTTGAACGCATCTATGACTGTTGAATTGATCCGCTATCGCTTCACTGCCGACGAGTACGAACAGATGACCGAGTCTGGCATTCTGGCCGAAGATGACAGGCTAGAACTCATTGAAGGGGAAATCATCGAGATGAGCCCGATTGGCAGCGAACATGCGGCCTGTGTCAAGCGTCTCAACTACCTGTTGCAGCAAGCTCTGGGCGCACGCGTCATCATCGGGGTGCAAGATCCGATCCGGCTCGACATCCACTCGCAGCCACAGCCGGATCTATCTGTGCTCGTGTTTCGACCTGATTTCTACAATGACAGGCACCCGGCTGCTGCGGACGTGCTGCTTGCGGTGGAAGTCGCCGATTCGTCGGCGGTGCAGGATCGCACCGTTAAGCTGCCCCTCTATGCAGCGGCCGGTATCAGAGAAGTCTGGCTGGTGGACCTATCCAGGCAGTGCGTCGAATGTCACCGCGAGCCGGCAGTTGCTGGATATCGACTGATTTTGACTGCGTTTGTGGGCGAACAGATTACAATTGAGTCGTTTCCGAACCAGGAATTTTCCGTGAGCGACATCTTCGGTCGCGATAGCAGGTAAACCAGGGCAGGGACTTCCGTGGGCTTCGATAAGCTCAGCCGCAGAAGTCATCAGAGCATGTCTTTAATTTCGGGGAATCTATGAATCACCAAACCATTCTTGACAAATTCCAGCGCCGCGACGCCACAGTGGCCGTGATCGGCCTGGGCTATGTGGGGCTGCCGCTGGCCGTGGTCTTTGCTGAAGCCGGCTACCGCGTGGTCGGCATCGACCTGGACAGCCGCAAGGTGGATGCCATCAACCGCGGCGAATCCTACATCGAAGATGTGCCGACCACTGCGGTCGCCGCCCTGGTGACGGCGGCTCCCGTTGCGGTAGGCACATCCCGCTCACTCGCTCACCCCCTCACCCCCTCACCCGCCCCCACCGGCTCCCTGCGCGCCACCACCGACTTCGCCGTCCTGGCTGACTGCGACGCGGTGACGATCTGCGTGCCGACGCCGCTGAGCAAAACCGGGGATCCCGACATCTCCTACATTGTCAGCGCTACCGAAGAGGTCGCCCGCTACTTGCACCGCGGCATGGTCATCGTGCTCGAATCGACCACCTACCCCGGCACCACCAGCGATGTCATGCTGCCGCGGCTGCACGACAATGCCGAGGGGCTGCGGGTCGGCGAGGATTTCTACCTGGCCTTTTCGCCGGAACGAGTCGATCCGGGCCGCACCGACTGGACGACGCGCAACACGCCGAAGGTCATCGGCGGCGTCACCCCGGCGTGCAAGGAGGTGGCAATGGCTTACTACGGTCAGGCCATTGAGACGCTGGTGCCGGTCTCGTCGCCGGAAGCCGCTGAACTGGTCAAGCTGCTGGAAAACACCTTCCGCTCGGTCAACATCGGTCTGGCCAACGAGCTGCTCATCATGTGCGACAAGCTGGGGCTGGACGCGTGGGAAGTGATCAACGCTGCGGCCACCAAACCCTTCGGCTTTATGAAGTTCACGCCCGGCCCCGGTCTGGGCGGCCACTGCATCCCCATCGACCCGCTCTACCTGTCATGGAAGCTGCGCACCCTCGAATACACGGCGCGCTTCATCGAGCTGGCCAACGAGGTCAACACCGAGATGCCGCGCTACTGGGTGCAGAAGGTGCAGGATCGGCTCAACGACGCGGGCAAGGCAGTCAAAGGCAGCCGCGTGCTGATCTTGGGCGTGGCCTACAAGAAGAATGTGAGCGACATGCGCGAGTCGCCGGCGCTGGACATCATCCACCTGCTCGAGCAAAAGGGCGCTGCCGTGGAATATCACGACCCGCATGTGCCTTCCTTCAACCACGAAGGGATGGCAATGGCCAGCGTGCACGATCTGGAGGCAGCGCTGCAGATGGCCGACTGTGTCGTCATCGCCACGGATCACGACGCCTACGACTGGGCGCACATCCGCCAACGGGCGCGGCTCGTGGTCGATACGCGCCACACAAGTGCATAAGCCATCGGGTAAATTTGGGGCAAATTCCGTGCAGCCGCTATACTTTTGAAGACTAAGTCAGCGCACACAGGAGGAAAATGATGGCCGAAATCGCGGATGCTGTACTCACAGAACAGACGCAGCCCGAACCAAATACGATCACCTTCTACGGTCAGCGCCGCAACATGGCGATGGGCGCGGCTATGCTTGGCGGCGGCATCGCTGCCTTTGTAGCCGGCCTGACGACCACCTTCTTCGCCGAGGCGATTGCCTGGACCTTTATCCTTTGGGGTGTATTCTTCCTGTACGGCGACTTGCTGCTCTCCACCCGGCGGCTGGAATTGACCGACGAAGCCCTGAAGATTGTCATTCCGCTGCGCCCGTGGGGACGCTCCCGCACCTGGGCATGGAAAGACATCAACCGCATGGATGTCTTGGTTCACCGCCGTGACCTCAAGCAGGATTCGGCGACCATCCAGATTCACCACGTTTATCCCGGTGAAATCGCCCTGGAGCGTGAAGACACTAACTTCGACCCGGCCCTGGCGCAGTTGATCATCGAACGCGCTCGTCTCAAAGCCGATGGCCAGGATGGTGCGCTCGATCTGACAAACCTGCCGCTGGGCCAGGAACGCCAATTCACCTGGAAGAAGAAGTAGGCAGCTTCCAGCCACCCAGCGCCCGCTCCACTGCCGCCGCCAGCGCCAACGCTACATCTTCCCGCCACGGCCGCGCCGCGATCTGTACACCAATCGGCAGACCGTCCGGCGTGGCGGCGGCGCGCACGGTGACGGCAGGCCAGCCGAGCAGGTTGAAGGGCTGGGTATAATCGAAACGGTGCGGGTCGCGGGCGCGATGGGGCGGCGCGGGGTGACAATCCACCGGGCACAGAATTGCGTCGTAGCGCTGCATGAATTGCAGCAGTCGCGACCGATAATGGTCGATCTCCCCTAGCACTTCCACCACATCCTGGCCGCGCAGGCTGGCCACGTGATTCCAATTCTCCAGAATACCCCGGCTGTCGCCGACAAAATCGGGCGGGGGCGCCTCTTCCATGAGCACGCCGGCGCGCGCCAATGCCTGGGCAGTCGCCCCGACGGCGTGGGCGGTGGCGTCAGTCACCGGCGCGCTGCGGTCCTCCAGCAAGTAGGCCACGGTCAGCTCGCCCAGACAGACTGCGCCCGGTTCGGCCAACGGCATGGGGATCACCCCGGCATCGACATGATCCGGGCCGCAGATGATCGGCAGCGCCAGCGCCAGGTCCGCCACGCAGCGGGCAATCAGCCCGACCTGGGCAAAGGGGTCGCTCAGCCCGCCGGGTTGGTTGTAGGCGCCGGTGTTGGGGACGCGGCCATTGGTCGGCTTGATGCCGGCCACGCCGCAGTAGTGAGCCGACACCCGCAACATACCGCCAGCGTCGCTGCTCAGCGCCAGGGGT
>JAPKMV010000049.1 GCA_026645635.1 Caldilineaceae bacterium | reverse complement strand
AGGGAGATGCTGCGCCGGCACAGGCGCCGGCCCAGGACCAAGGTGGCGGCGTCAACGGTTTTGCGCTGGTTCTGCTGTTGGCGCTCGTGTTGTTTGCCGGCGGCGCCTATTTCTACTATGTGGTGACCAGGCAGCGCAAAACGGCAGTGACAGAGGACTGGACGGCCACCGCGGGTGGCTTTACGGACGAGGAAGCCGAAGAAGACGCCGGCTTTAGCAGCGGCGGCGCCAGCAGCGCCAGCGCCACCAGCACCCCAATCGCCGCCTTCGACCCGTGGGCGCGGCAAGCGCCGCGCGCGGCCCCAGCCAGCAACTTCAGTTCACGCAGCTACTCAACCCCCAACACATCGCCGCCGGTGATGGGGCCGTCAGGCTTCGACCCGGACGATGACTTCGACGCCGGCGCCCGGACCAGCACGGCTTACCTGGCGCGCCCCGCCGACGAAGCCGACAGCCATGACGACGACGAACCCGAGGACGAAGACGGGGAAGAAGAGGTGTTGACCGATAAGGGGACGCCTGCCCCCGCCATGACTTCGGTGGCGGGTGTGACGGCGGTCAAGGCGAGCGCGCCGCCGCCACCGGCCGTGCCCTCGCGCTACGAACGCTACAAAACCATCGACAGCTATGCGGCTGCGTTTCACGCCGGCATGGCCAACGTCGATTTCATGCGCAACGTCGAGGATGCGGCCACCGGTCGTTACATCGGCGAGTATGGCATGTTTGTCCATGACCGCCACGGCCTGCTCAACGGCAGCACGGACGACGTGATCGCCTTCGAGGTGACGCTGGTGGATAAGGTGGACGAACACCCGGCGCTGACGACAATTGCGCGCAACTTGATCAGCGAGTATGCCCACGATGCCCTCTACAGCCAGTTTGCCGGCGACAGCCAGAACCGCGGCCAGCCGATTACGGCGCAGAAGGGCACCAATTTTCAGTTGGAGGGCGACCAGCTTCTGCTCGACTGCACCGTGACCGAAGTCACCTACACCAAAGACGGTGTATTTCGTTCGCTGACGCTCGACATGGTGCTCAAGCGGCGGTAGATTCGCGCGTCAGGCCCGCTCTTCCATATCATACAAGCGCCGATACTCTTGGATCGCGTAGCGGTCGGTCATGCCCGCAATGTAGTCGCAGACGACGCGGTGCAGACCGTCCGGATGCTGCGCAACCTTTTCCTGAGTTTCCGGCGGCAGTTGCTGCGGCTGTTCCACATAGGCGCCAAAGAGTGCGGTGAGCGTGCGCTCGGCTTTGACGGCCATGCGCACGACCCGATAGTTGCGATAGAAATTGTGATAGAGGAAGTGCTTTAGCTCGCGGTTTTCAGCGGCCAGTTCAGCCGAGTAGCGTGCGACGTTTTCGGGCAGGGCGCGCAGGTCGTCCAGCGACGCAACGCCTGCTGCATCCAACTGCGCGCCCGTTGCCGCAATGGCGTCGGTCACTTCGATGCCTACCAGCCGGCGGATAAAACGGTGGCGCAGCAGGTCGTGGCGCAAATCCGGCTGTGGGCCGGCGTTGAGACCGGCCAGCGCCCGCTGTGCCAGCGCCAGGTTGGCCACCGCAGCGGGGTCAAGCAGCCCCGCGCGCAGCCCATCGTCCAGGTCACTGGTGTTGTACGCGATCTCGTCGGCCAGGTTGCTCAACTGGCATTCGAGCGTCCCTCGCTCCTCCGGGGCAAACTCGCTGGCGTCCACTACGTCATAGTCGGTGTCGTGCTTGACCACGCCCTCCAGCACCTCATAGGTGAGATTCAGCCCAGGATGGTCGAGGTAGCGGTGCTCCAGTTCGGTCAGCACGCGATAGGTCTGGCGCTGATGGTCGAAGCCGCCGTGCCGCTGCATCAACCCGTTCAATGTCTCTTCGCCCACGTGGCCGAAGGGTGGGTGGCCCAGATCGTGGGCCAGGCAGATCGCCTCGGTCAGGTCTTCGTTGCAGCCCAGCCCGCGCGCCAGCGTGCGCCCGATCTGCGCGACTTCGATGCTGTGCGTCAGCCGGTTGCGGTAATGGTCGCCTTCGGAGTAGACAAAGACCTGCGTTTTGTACTCCAGGCGGCGGAACGCGGTCGTGTGGATGATGCGGTCGCGGTCGCGCTGGTATTCGAGGCGATAGGGATGCAATTCTTCGGGAAAGAAGCGGCCGCGGCTGGCGCTGTTGTGCATGGCGTAAGGCGCCAGCACCTGCGCCTCGCGCTCCTCCAGCAGGGTGCGGGTAACAATCATGGCGTCCCCCAGGGCCAGCGGCGCTTGCGAAAGCCGTGGCGTTCGCCGCCGTCGACCGAAATAACCTCACCGGTGACATAATCGGCGGACAACAGATACTTGACCGCCTGCGCGACATCCTCCGGCTGGCCCCACCGTTCCAAGAGCGTGCGGGCGGCGACGGCGGCCAGGCGCTGCTCATCATAATCGTCGGGCGGCAGCACCGGGCCGGGCGCCACAGCATTGACGCGGATCGTGGGCGCCAGTTCCAGCGCCAGTTGCTGCGTCAGCGCCATCAGCCCCGCCTTGCCGACCGCGTGCGCCGTGAAGCCGGGCCAGGGCTGCCAGACCGAGAGATCCACGATGTTGACGATGGCGCCGCCGCCCCGCGCCAGCATCGCGTGGGCCAGCGCATTGACGACAAAGAAGGCGCCGTCGATGGAGATGCGCGTCACGCGGCGCCAGGTCGTCAGGTCGTCGGTGGGCACAGTCAGCTTCCCGAAGAGGCTGGCGCTGTTGACGATGATGTCCACCCCGCCGAAGCGCTCCAAGATCTGCTGCGTCATCGCCTGCACATCTTCGTAATCTGCGACGTCGCAGCGGATTGCCAGCGCGTCGACGCCCAGCGCCTGCGCCGCGGCGACCGTCTCCTGCGCCGGCTGCGCCGATGTGTTGTAGTTGACGACCACGTGTGCGCCCGCCTCGGCCAACATCAGCGTGATCGCCTTGCCGACGCGCACGGCTCCCCCGGTCACCAATGCCACTTTGCCCTTGAGTTCCATCACATCCCCTTGACGCTTTCAGCCCATCATAGATTCCGTTATCCGCATTGTACTGTCTGTGCGGCGATCCTTCAACACTGTCTTCAACACAAAAAAGGAGCGGCAGGGATCTCCCCACCACTCCTTGCGTTCAGCAAATTGTGTACAACTGCGCTTATTTCGGCGGCGAACTGAGCGTGCGGCTGATGATGTCTTCCTGCGCTGCGCGCTTTTGGTTGGCGTTGGCGCGCTTTTCCGCCTTGCGCGACGGCTTCACCTGCAAGGTGACGCCGCTTTTTTCCTGAGCGCGCAGCAGGGCAGCCTGGATCGGGGTCAACACCTCGATTTCGGCGAAGGGATCGGCGGCTTCCGGTTCCGGCTCGGGTGCGACTTCCACCGGCGCTTCCTGATAACCGCTGGCAGGCGTGGAGGCCACTGGCTCCGGCTCCGGGCGCAACCCCTTGACGCTCAGGTCGATACGGCTGCGGCGGCGGGAGATGTCGATGATGCGCGCCTCGATCGTCTCGCCGATCTTGACAACATCTTCGGGCTTGGCTACGAAGTTCTCGCCCATCTCGCGCACGTGGAGCAACGCATCGCGGCCGACGCCGATGTCGATGAACGCGCCGTAGGGCATCATGCGGGTGACGGTGCCCTCGACGAGGTCGCCCTTGTCCAGGTCACGGATCGTGCGCTTGCCCGGCTCGATCATGGTCAGGCTGATGCGGTTGCGGTCGCGGTCGAGTTTCTTGATCCAGAGCGTGACTTCTTGCCCTTCCTGCAAGACATCGGCTACCTTGCCGACGCGGCGCACGGACATCTCGGAGATATGCACGAGGCCATCACGCCCCACGCCGATGTCAATGAAAGCGCCAAATTCGGTCAAGCGCTTGACAGTGCCCAACACCTGCTGGCCAACGCTCAACAGCTTGACGGTTCGCCCCGAGGCATCGAGGACTTCTTCGCTATCGACATCCGCACTGGGGGCTGCACCGTTGTCACTCGGAGCGGCGCTGACAGGATCGCTCACTGGAGCCGAATCTTCAACGTTGGCAGCTTCCGCCACATCCACCGCACTCTCCGCCACCGGGGTTGCCACTACATCGGCCTGTTCAGCCTCCAATACCTGTTGCTCACTCATTTCGCAAGTCCTCCCGAGACTACCGGCATCCCTGCGGGACGCCTCATTTCACAAGCTGCTTTTGATTCTAGAACTGGCGCAAATTGACCAGATAACTGGTGCACTGGCGTCGGCGCTAACTATCCGTTACGGAATTGGCCGTAATCTACAGCAGTATACCGATTCCTGAGAGATTTGCCAAAGCGCGCAGCACTTGTGAGAAATGGAACAGGTGTACGCCGCGACGCCGATGCCGGTTCATCGCTTTTGTTCGTGCGCTGGTATAATGGTGTATCTGGCTTACATCACGGAACGGTCAAGCGAAAGGAACGTGCTATGGAGAACAGCACACAACGCCAGCTCGCCGAGCTAAAGGCGCATCTCCGCGAAGTCGATGATCTGCGCTCGGTTGGCTCGCTGCTGGCCTGGGACCAGGCGACGTACATGCCGGAAGCGGGTGCGGCGGCGCGCGCCCGGCAGATCGCCACGGTCGAGGCGCTGGCGCACGAGAAAGCGACGGCCGCAACCGTCGGCCATCTGCTCGACGCGCTGCAGCCCTACGCCGAGACGCTGCCCTATGACCACGATGACGCCGCCCTGCTGCGCGTCGCCCGCCGCAACTACGAGCGCGCCACGCGCGTGCCCACCAGTTTCGCCGCCGAAGTCGCCGGTCATGTGACCGAGTCGTTCTCCGTCTGGGCAGAGGCGCGACCGGCCAATGATTTCGCCCGCGTGCGCCCCTACCTGGAAAAGACGCTGGAGTTCAGCCGGCGCTATGCCGACTTCTTCCCGGGCTATCAGCACATCGCCGACCCGCTCATCGACAGTGCGGACTTTGGCATGAGCGCGGCGACAATTGGCCCGCTTTTCGAGGAATTGCGCCAGGCGCTCACCCCGCTGGTCAAGGCGATCGGCGAACGGCCGCAGGTGGACGATAGCTGCCTCCATCAGCATTTCCCCGCCGCGGGACAGCGCGCCTTTGGCGAAGCGGTGATCCGCGACTACGGCTATGACTTCCGCCGCGGCCGCCAGGACACGACGCACCACCCCTTCATGACCAAGTTCGCCAGCGGCGATGTGCGCATCACCACCCGATTCGACGAAAGCGATCTCGGCGGCGGTCTCTTCAGCACCTTGCACGAAGCCGGCCACGCGCTCTACGAACTGGGCATCGACCCAGCCTTCGAAGGCACGCCCCTTAACGAAGGCACTTCCGCCGGCGTTCACGAGAGCCAATCGCGGCTGTGGGAAAACCAGGTTGGCCGCAGCGCAACCTTCTGGCAGCGCTACTATGGCGACCTGCAGCGCATCTTCCCGGAGCAGCTCGGCGGCGTCAGCGTCGAGCAGTTCTACGCCGCGGTCAACCGCGTCGAGCCGTCGCTGATTCGCACCGAGGCCGACGAAGTCACCTACAACCTGCACGTCATCATCCGCTTCGGACTGGAACTTGACCTGTTGGAAGGCAAACTCGCCATCGCCGATCTGCCGGAAGCGTGGCACGCCCGCTACGTGGAGAGCCTGGGGCTGCGTGCGCCGGATGATCGCGACGGCGTCTTGCAGGATGTCCACTGGTACGGTGGTCTGATCGGCGGCGCGTTCCAGGGCTACACGCTGGGCAACATCATGGCGGCGCAGTTCTACGCCACGGCGCTGGCCGCGCACCCGGAAATCCCTGCGGAGATCGGGCAGGGGCGTTTTGCCACGCTGCACGGCTGGCTGCGCACCAACATCTACCAGCACGGCAGCAAATTCACGGCCAGCGAACTGCTGGAACGCGTCACCGGCGGCCCGCTGACCCTGGCGCCCTATCTGCACTACCTGAATACAAAGTACGGCGCGCTCTACGGGCTGCGGGAAGAAAGAGGCCGACCATGAACTTTGCCGATGTCGATCGCCGCTACGCCGAGTTGTGGCAGATGTATCAGTCCGGCGCGCTGACGGCCGAGCAGTTCGACCAGCAGTTGCACGCCATGATGATCCAGGACAACTTGGGGCGCTGGTGGGCGAAGTCGCGCGAGAGCGGCGAATGGCACTATTTCGACCAGGCCAGCGGCGCCTGGGTGCGCGCCACGCCGCCAGCCAGTGCGCCGCCCACCTTGCCTGCTGCACCCGCGGCGCCGGCTGCGTCCTGGGCGCCCGCCCGCACAGCCGGCGCGGCGGGAACGGCTGGCGCGGCGCCGGTCGCGCCTGCCCCACAAGAACTGAGTTACGCCCAGGGCTATGCCGCCGCGCCCGAACTCGGCTCCGGGATGAAGGTGCTTTTCTATATCCTGTCCTTCATCTTCGGGCTGCTGGGCATCATCCTGTTTTTCATCTATCGTAACAAGCCCGCCGCGGAAGATCGCTCCGCCGCACGTCTCTTCCTGCTGCTGGGTGTGCTCTCTTTGCTGCTGAGCTGCCTCTGCACCGTGACCTACGTCGTGCTCTTCAGCAGCGCGATCCTGTCGGGTATCCAGTAAACCGGGGTCACCGTGATGGAGGGCGACAAGGGGAGCTCGCTGCGTGTTGCCTGGAACCGGTTAAGCGCCGACTACCAGCGCCGTCACCAGATCCCCACACACAGCGCGCACTACGGCCCCTGGGCGCCACTGGAGAACGAGCTGCGTCTCCTCGGCGATGTGCGCGGCCAGCGTATCCTGGAGCTTGGCTGCGGCGGCGGCCAGTGCGCCATCGCCTTTGCCCGCCAGGGGGCGCAGGTCGCCGGGATCGATCTGAGCGACGCGCAACTGGCGCACGCGCGGCGGCTGGCGACCGAGGCGCAGGTGAAGGTGGATTTCGTGCAGGGCACGGTCGAGGACCTGAGCGCCTTTGCCGACGGGTCGCGCGACATCCTCTTCAGCGCCTACGCCTTCCAGTATGTGGGCGAGATGCCGCGCTGTCTGGCGGAATGCCGCCGCGTGCTGCGCGCCGGTGGCCGCCTCGTCTTCAGCCTCGATCATCCCTTCCGCGACTGTTTCTTCGACGCCGAGGAGGACGAGATGGCGGTCTTCCCCGTGCGCAGCTACTTCGACCCCGCGCCGATGCATTGGAAATGGGCCGGCGTGGCAGAGTTGGCGATGACCTCGCACCATCACACCATCGCTGCGTGGGTGGAGATGCTGGCCGGGGCCGGCTTCCGCCTGGTGCGTCTGCTGGAGCCTGCGCCGCCGGAGGAGATGCTGGACGAAATCTGGCCGAGCGACGATGCGCTTTCCGCCCTGCGCCTGATCCCTCAGACCATCATCTTTGTGGCTGAAAAAGGCTGAATCAGGCATAATCCGCACCATGGTTCAGATGCATCTGCCCACCGCGGCGCCCATTGTCGCCATCACCCAGGACAACTACCGCACACGCACGCTGACGCTCGATGCGCGGCTGCATGCCCAACCGGGCCAGTTCATCATGGCCTGGCTGCCCCGCTTCGACGAGAAACCCTTTTCGCTGGTGGCCGCCGACCCGGTGACGCTGATGATCACCGCGGTGGGGCCGTTTACGCGCCTGGTGCATGAACTCACCGTCGGCGACCGGCTCTGGCTGCGCGGGCCGTTTGGCCAGGGCTTTGTCCCGCCGGCCTCGGGCGGTCGTCTGGCGCTGGTGGGCGGCGGCTACGGCGTGGCGCCGCTGCTCTGGCTGGCGCGGCGGCAGCAGCCGACTGCGGCCCGCATCGACGTGTTCGTCGGCGCCCGCACTGCCGCGGATTTGCTTTACGTGGAACACTTTGCGGCATTGGCCGAGGCGTCGTCGTCGATCCACGTCCACGTCACCACCGAAGATGGCAGCCGCGGGCAGCCCGGCCGCGTGACCGATGCGCTGGCGCCGCGGGTGGCCGCGGGCGAAGTCGATGGCATCTATGCCTGCGGGCCGCACGGCATGTTGGCCGCGCTGTCGGCCCTGGGCGCAGCCGCCGGCATCCCCTGCCAGTTGAGCTGGGAAGCCTACATGCGCTGCGGCATCGGCATCTGCGGCGCCTGCGAGCACGAGGGCAAGGTGCTCTGTTTGGATGGGCCGGTGTTGAAGAGGACAAATCTCTAATCTCCAATCTCCAGTCTCTGCTGTTTGAGATTGGAGATTGGAGATTGGAGATTGGAGATTCGTATGGCGACTATCTACCATCAATTACAGAGTTTACTGGACGAGGGCTTGACGGTGGCGCTGGCCACGATCACGGAGACGAAAGGCTCGGTGCCCCGGGAGGTGGGAACGAAGATGATCGTCCACCCCTATGGCCGGCATGTGGGCACAGTGGGCGGCGGCTGCGGCGAGGCCGACGTCATCCGCACTGCGCTCGATGTGCTCAGCGACGGGCAGCCGCGCACCGTCACCGTCGATCTGACCGAGGCGATCAGCATGGAAAGCCTCGGCGTCTGCGGCGGCATCATGCGCGTCTACATCGAACGGTGGCAGCCGCCGGGCGCCCCTGGCTAAACCGATTTCAGTGTCCAGACGACATTCCCGGATTCTTGGAGAATCCGGGAATGTCGTCGGTGATGCCATCTTGTGATTGGTTTACGCTGCCTTTTTCACCCGCGCCCTGTGCTGCTGCCGATGCCAGGCGACAGTGGCGGCGATGGTCTCCGTCAGCGGTGTAATTTCGGCGCCGAACGCAGCACGGAAGCGGCTGTCGTCCACCACGTAATCTTCCTCAAATTCGTAGAGCATCTCCTTCATCTCGCGCACGATCGGCACGAAGATGCCCAGCAGCGAAAGCATGAAACGGGTGGCTGTGCGCGTCTTGATCGGCTGGCCGATCTCCTCTCCAAAGCGCTGAATCATCGCCGCAGTGGTGAGGGCGGGCGCGTTGGGCGTGTGCCACACCTGGCCGTAGGCTGCTTCGTGACGGCTCAGCGTGATCAGCGCACGGGCGAAATCGGGCACATAGGTGTAGGTGTGGAGCAGGTTCAGGTCGCCAAAGACATCGGCGGCCTTGCCCTCAAACGCGGCGGCAAAGAAACGGTCGCCGAAGACCGCAGTGTCGTTGGCGCGGGGGCCATAGAAATCCGAGGCGCGACCGATGGTCACCTCGATCTTGCCGGCCCGATGGGCGTCGAGCAGCATCGTGGCGACCTGTGCGCGCACTTTGCCCTTGTGGCCGGTCGCGGCGTAGGGCAGGTCCTCGCGGATCGGCTGGCCGTTGGTGGGGCCGTACATGTAGAGGTTGTCCACAAAGACCAGGCGCGCCCTGGCCCGGCTGACACCCTCAATGATGCTTTGCGCCAGCGGCGGCCACTGTTCCGGCCACGCGGTGTAGGCGGGCTGCGCAGTCTGGAAGACCACCGGCGCGCCCTGCGCCAGGCGGGCGACATTGGCCGGGTCGGTAAGGTCGCCCGCCACCACCTGCACGCCGGCGGGCAGCGGCTCGTGCACACGCCCGCTGCGGTTGACCAGCGTCACCTGAACGCGCTGAGCGGCCAACTGCTCCATCAGCGTCATGCCGACCTGGCCGGCGCCGAAGATCACAGCTTTGTCGTAAGAAATCGTAGCCATTTGAATACCCCTTCTGTTGATTGCGATGTGCGACACTTGACGGGCGACGGGTGGTCCGGCAGTTTGTGCACCCGTCGGCGCCCTCACGGCCGGACCGATGTCACCCATCGCACCCACACTGTAGACCCTGACACAGTGTCAGAGTCAAGGGGCAATTTTCGTGCTATACTCCCAGGGGCGACGATGCATCGGGCGTATGCGAGACGAAAGGCGGCCATGACAGCAGAGGTTTCTTTTGAACAGGAGATTCGCACCTATCTTCAGCAGGTGGGGCGCCCCTATACCGACGAGACGCGCGCGTTCAGCGAGTTGGACTTCACGCTGCTGCTGCCGGCGGGCGTGCGCTTTCATCTGGAGGCGAAGGAGAAGCGCCAGCCTTACAACATGACGGCCTGGCCCGCCTTTGCCCCGGAGGCAGAGTTGTTCATCCTCGACGACTTGACCGTGCGCAAGTGCCTGGCCTTTGCCCCGCGCGCCGGCGTCGCGGTCAAGGATGGCGTGCGCGGGCGCTACCACTTTTTCAGCGTGCTCGACCTGGCGCTGATGCCGCGGCAGCGCGTCAACCGGCGCATCGAGCGCAACGCGCCGGATCTCAAGGGCAAGTGGCTGATCGACCTGCGCAACGGACGGGCGGCGGCGGACATCGCCCACCTGCTCGCCCTGGTGGACGACTATCTGGCCGGGCTGCACGCCGCGCTGTATGAACTGCACGCCTGTTACGGCAGCTACGAAGGCGAGAATGTCGGCGCAGGCGGCAGCACGCGGCGGCCAGGGTATTGGGAGCAGGATGTACGGAACGCACGGTGAACACTTGTCACAGCCGCCGCAGCGTCGGCGCTCGCCGCGATGCCCAAAGTTCATGCAACTTCCCCACAACTTTCACACCTTTTTCACACCTCCCCGTCATCATGGAGTCAAGCCGGTGGCAAGTCTTGAAGGTTAGAGCGCAACCGGCAAGGACAATCCATTCACAGATGCACAGGAGGTGCACACATGGTACGTGGACGTTTTCTTTTGGCAGGCGTGTTGGCGTTGGTCGTGCTGGGGCTGATCTTCGGCGCCGTCAGCAACGGGCAGCGTGATGCCTGGACGCAGGGTTATCTGGTGGGGCGGCTCACCGCAGTGGAGGGCGCTGACGCCCTGGCGCCGGCGCTGCTGCCCCAGGTTTATGGCTACCCGCAGCAGGGGCCGGGGTTTGGCGGCTTCCTCTTGCTGCTGCTGGGCATCGGCGCGGTGGCGTTCGTTGCCAGTCGCTTCGCTCGTATGGCGCAGTGGCGAGCGTGGGCAATGCAGCAAGGCATGATGCCCGAAGGCAGCCATTCTGACGCTGCGTGGGGCGGCGCACCGATGGGTTGGGGCGGCCCGGGCATGGGGTGCGGCCGTCGCCAGCGCCAGCCTGATGCCCCGCCCCAAGCCACTGCGGCGCCGCCGGTTCAGGAGCAGGGCGAGGCGAGGTAACGAGATTAGAGATTAGGAGATTAGAGATTAGGAGATTAGGAGATTGGAGATTGGAGATTCATGGGCAAAGAAGCCCAAATCTCTCAATCTCCAATCTCTCAATCTCCAATCTCCAATCTCTCAATCTCTCCCACATCCGCCGCGTCCAACACCGCGCGCACGATCTTGTCGTAGCCGGTGCAGCGGCAGAGATTGCCGGCCAGCCAGTAGCGCACTTCCTCTTCGCTGGGGTCAGCGTTGCGGTCGAGCAGCGCCTTGGCGGCCAGCAGAAAGCCCGGCGTGCAGATGCCGCACTGGAGCGCGGCGTGTTCCAGGAATTTCTGTTGCAGCGGGTGAAGCTGCCCGCCCGCGGCCATGCCCTCGATGGTCTCCACTCGTTGCCCGGCCACCTCCACAGCCAGCACCAGGCAAGCGTTCACCAGCACGCCGTCCAGCAGCACATTGCACGCGCCGCAGTTGCCGTTGTTGCAGCCTTCCTTTGTTCCCGTCAGGTGCAGCGTGTCGCGCAGCACTTCGAGCAGGCTCTGGCGCGGCTCGCAGAGAAACTCGACCGGATCCCCGTTGATGGTGGTCGCAACGACCGTTTTGGTTGGCAATGTCATCCCTCCGTAGAACAAGGTACTGTGGGCCGCCAGAGTGAGATAGACCGCGGATTTGGCGGATGCGGCGGATTTTCACGGATTT
>JAPKMV010000499.1 GCA_026645635.1 Caldilineaceae bacterium | reverse complement strand
ATGTAGCTTCGATGTGCGGAACAAGTTCTCGCGTGCGCTTGCTGTGCGCAGTATAGTTCAGCCATTTTTCCCTCGTCAAGGATGTGGAAATCGGCGGAACCACGGCACGTCGTGCGCTACAAGAGACCGAAACTCTCCTCTTGCAGCGCCTGCAGAAAACGCTCCATCTGTGCGATGCGCGCGGTCGCCAGCGCCTGGGCTTTGGGCAGCGTGAGCCGGCCCTCGATCCCGGCGCGGCGGGCCAGGATGCGCGTATAGCACTGTTGGAGGTCGTTGGGTCCCCAAGCGAACTCGCGCGCGACGCCGATCACGCCCAACATGTCCAGCCAGTCCGCCTCGCGCAACAGGAGGCTTTCGACCGAGGTGTGGGGCCGCCGGTCGCGATAGTCGTGCAGTTCGATGGCCTCGGCGATCAGCGCCTGCACCGCGGGCGCCAGCGTAGTCTGCGGCAGAATCTCCGTCTCGGCGACCTGGCGCGAACGCAAGGCGTGGTCCACGCCGGGCTGAAAATACTTCGGAAACGCGCCCCAGTCGTGGAGATAGACGGCATAGGCGAACGCCTCCCGGTCATAGGTCAGGTCCTCGCCCACGATGCCCGCAAGCTGCGCCACCCGGGCCGCGTGGGGGTAGCCCCAGCCTTGACCCAATTCGCGGGTGGCCTGTTGGATCTGTTCGAGATTCACGTTACCTCCCTGGCGTGGCCAGCATCGCCGCGACCGGCTCGCAGAAGCTGTTTTGAACGCAAGGTCGCGCAAGCTCAGAAGGCAAGCAACGTGACCTGCGCCCGCCATCGATGCTCTTTGCGCCTCGGCCTCTCTGCACTTTTGCACGGTTATTGTATACTATGACCCCTCTGACTCGAATCCAGCACAAAAAGGGAACTGACACATGACCAACAAAGCGACACGGACGCCATCCCAAACGCCACGCCCGCGGCGTTCACGCCATGCCGGCATGGGCGCAGTGCTCTACAAATCCGGCGTCTCCTTTCGGGTCTGGGCGCCCCACGCTCAAGCGGTCTTTGTCGTGGGCGATTTCAACGATTGGCAGCCCGACGCCAATCCGCTGGCGCCCGAACAGGACGGTTACTGGTCGACGGCCGTGCCCCGCGCCCGGGCCGGGCAGGCATACAAGTTCCGCATCCTCAACGGCGAGCAGGAACTCTTCCGCGTCGACCCGTATGCGCGGGAAGTCACCAACTCTGCCGGTGATGCGCTCATCTTTGACCCGGCCTTCGAGTGGCAGGGCGATGACTTCCACAGCCCGCCGTGGAACGAGATGACCATCTACGAGCTGCACGTAGGCACCTTCAACCGCACCCACGCCGACCGCCCCGGCACCTTCGATGACGCCATCGACAAGCTGGATTACCTGCGCGAATTGGGGATCAACACGGTGTTGCTCATGCCGCCGATGGAGTTTGCCGGCGATCTGTCGTGGGGCTACAACCCCGCCCACCCCTTTGCCATCGAAAGCATTTACGGCGGGCCGGCGGGCTTTCAGCGTTTTGTCCAGGCCGCGCACCAACATGGCATCGCCGTGCTGGTGGACGTTGTCTACAACCACTTTGGCCCCAGCGACCTGCCCATGTGGCAGTTCGACGGCTGGAGCGAAAACAACATGGGCGGCATCTATTTCTACCAGGATTGGCGCGCCAACACGCCGTGGGGCGACACGCGCCCGGACTATGGCCGCGCCGAGGTGCGCCAGTACATCCGCGACAATGCGCTCATGTGGCTGGAGCAGTACCACTGCGACGGTCTGCGCTTCGATGCCACCGCCTATATCCGCAATGCCAAAGGCAACGACGATCCTGGCGACGACCTGGCCGAAGGCTGGGGGCTGCTGCGATGGATCAACGATGAGATCAAGGCGCGCCAGCCGTGGAAGATCACCATCGCCGAGGACCTGCGCAGCAACGCCATTGTCACGACGCCCACGGCAGACGGCGGGCTGGGTTTCGACGCACAGTGGGACGCGGCCTTTGTCCACCCGGTGCGTGAGGCGATCATCACCCAGGAGGACGTTCACCGCAATGTGGGCGCGGTGGCCGGCGCCATCAACCATCGCTACGGCGGCGACGCCTTCACCCGCGTCATCTACACGGAGAGCCACGACGAGGTCGCCAACGGCAAGTCGCGCGTGCCCAGCGAAATCTGGCAGGAGAACGCCGGTTCGTGGTGGGCCAAGAAACGCAGCACCTTGGGCGCCGCGGTGGTCTTCACCAGCCCCGGCATTCCCATGATCTTCCAGGGCCAGGAGTTCCTGGAAGATGGCTGGTTCGAGGATTCCAATCCTCTCGACTGGGACAAGCTGGAAACCTATGCCGGCATCTACCGGCTTTACGCAACGCTCTTCAAGCTGCGTCGCAACTGGGAAAACAACACGGCGGGGCTGCGCGGCCAACACGTGGATGTCTATCATATCGACCTGGCGCAGAATGTGCTGGCCTTCACCCGTTGGCAGGAGGGCGGCGCCGGCGATAGTGTGGTGGTCGTGCTCAATTTCGCCGCGACGCCGCTGCAAGATTACTGGATCGGGTTGCCCGCGGGCGGAACCTGGAAGGTGCGCTTCAACAGCGACTGGGACGGCTACGACGCCGAGTTCCACAACACGTTTACGGCGGATGTCGATGCGAGCGGGGAGGCGAAGGACGGGCTGCCCGCCAGCGGCTGTCTCAACGCGGTCGGCCCCTACACGGCGCTGATCCTGTCACAGGACCTGTGACGCGGTTGGGGTGGTGCAAGTGGGGCGGGTGCTGCGTGTTGCGTGTTGCGTTTTACGTGTTGCGTTTTGCGTGGCATTACGTAACACGCAACACGCAACACGTAAAACCAATTGGCTATGTAGACCCGCCAGTATTTGGGAGCAGCGCGCCTGTCAACCCAGCGCCACATCCATCACCATCATCACCGCAAAGCCGACCAGTGTGAAGCCGGTGGCCAGGTCGGTGTTGTGGCCTTGCTGCGATTCGGGGATGAGTTCTTCGACGACGACAAAGAGCATGGCGCCGGCGGCAAAGGCCAGGGCATAGGGCAGGATCGGCGCAACGAGCTGCACCGCCAGCGCGCCGATAACGCCGCCGATCGGTTCGACCATGCCCGACGCCTGGCCGTACAGAAAGGCTTCCCCACGCGTAAAGCCCTCGCGCCGGAGCGGCACTGAGACGGCCATGCCCTCCGGGAAGTTCTGCAAACCGATGCCGATGGCCAGGGCCACAGCCGCGCCCAGCGTCGCCGCCGATTGGCCGCTGGCGATCGCGCCGAAGGCCACGCCCACCGCCAGCCCTTCCGGCAGGTTGTGCAGCGTGATCGCCATCACCAGCAGAATGCTGCGCTGCCACTGTGTCTTGATGCCCTCGGCCTGCGATTTGGGCAGACCGAGATGCAGGTGGGGCAGCACTTTGTCGATGCCCGCCACAAAGAAGCCGCCCAGCAGAAAACCGGCTGCAGCCTGAAACCAGCCGGAGTTGCCATCTTCTTTGGCCATTTCGATGGCCGGCGCCAGCAGCGACCAGAAACTCGCCGCGATCATTACGCCCGCGGCAAAGCCGAGCATGGCGTCGAGCACCCGGCGATCCACCGTCTTGAAAAAGAAGACCATCGCCGCACCCAGCGCGGTGACGCCCCAGGTGAAGCAGGTGGCAATCAGCGCCAGCCAAACCGGATTGACCTCATGCAGCCACGATGGTATTGTCATGGACATAGCATACCCAGGAGCGGGATAGACCCGCAAATTGAAAGCCGATTGCACTGCAAGCAGAAGGAAGGTCGATCCATGAGTCAATCCACTTTACCCCAAC
>JAPKMV010000498.1 GCA_026645635.1 Caldilineaceae bacterium | reverse complement strand
GCAGGTCTACACGGCGTTCTACGCTGGCTGGCAGAAGGCGCTGCAAGAGGCCGGCGCGGAAACGAAGGTCGCCAAGTGCCTGGGACGCCTGATTGTGGGTCTGGGCAACGAAAGCGTTATCGAAACGTCCATCACGCTGCATCGCACCTACGGCGTGCCCTACATCCCCGGCAGTGCGCTCAAGGGCTTGGCGGCAAGCTACGCCCGCCAACGGCTAGGCGACTATTGGAAAGAGGACTCCCCTGCATACAAGGCGCTTTTCGGCTATGCGCCCGATGCAGATAAGTCCCGACGCCCCGCGCCCGAAGCGGAGACGGACATGGGCGCGGCGGGGCACGTGGTCTTCTTCGATGCGCTCTACGTGCCGCAATCCGGTCTGCACAAGCAGGCGTTGCACGCCGATGTCATGACCGTGCATCACGGTGACTACTACAACAGCCAGAAGCCCGCTGCGCCCGCCGATTGGGACGATCCAAACCCTGTGCCATTCCTGACAGTGGCAAAGGGCAAGTTCCTCGTGGCGCTGGCTGGCCCCCCGGCGTGGGTCACTGCCGCCTTCAAGATGCTGGCCTACGCGCTGGCTGAATACGGGGTAGGCGCAAAGACCAACGCCGGGTACGGGCGCATGAGTCTGGAAGGCTACGAAACGCTGGCGCACCTGTCCACGGCCAATGCAGGCGCGGCGCAAGCAGGTCAACCGGGTCAAGCGGCCAAAGCAGCCCCGGCAGACCCACAGCAGGCGCTGGTGGATGACTTCATCCGGCGATTAGAAGCTATGCCTGGGGCACGCGTCGCCGGTGAAATGGGCAACTTTGTGCAGCAGCAGTGGAAGCCGCTGAACGTCAGTCCCGCCGAAAAGAAGCGGGCGGCGGCGGCTATCGTGCAGAAGGTCAAGGACGCCGGGCGCGAGAAGGCGTCAAGCGAAAAGGCTTGGTACATCGAAGTGAAAGCGGTGGCGGAAGGTTGACGCCGACAGTTCGGCAAGGGGTACATGCACCAATGATCATAGTCAACTTTACGCACCCGCTGACCGACGTGCAGCTTGCGCAGATTGCCGACATGACGAAGGCGGAAGTGACGCGCGTCATTCAGGCGACGGCGCAATTCGATGACCAACAGCCGTTTGCGGCGCAGGCGGCTGACCTGGTGGCGCAGGTTGACTTGTCGCCAGACGAATGGCAGACAACGCCCATCCTGGTTGTGCCGCCCGCCTTGAACTTCATCGCCGCCCTGGTGCTTGCCGAACTGCATGGGCGCATGGGCTACTTCCCGGCCATCGTGCGCTTGCGCCCTGTGCCAGACACAGTGCCGCGCCGCTTTGAAGTGGCAGAGGTTTTGGACTTGCAGGGCGTGCGCGACGCAGCGCGCATCTATCGAAAGGTGTGACAACAATGGGCGGTATCGCGGAACGGTTCCCACTGCGCGCCATGTTGACGGCAGTCATCGGCTTCCTGCTTGGTCTGCTGACCAATGTGGCGTCAACCTACCTGCAAAATGACCCCTTCATTTTGTCCGCAACCATTGCCCTGTTTCTGCTGGTGCTGTTCATCTACGTGGTGTGGATGCTGCGCACGCCTAACACTGTCCGCGTCCATTTCGGCCATCCCACAACGCTGCGCAAAGATGACCAGGCGCTCTATGCCCGCGAAGGGTTAGTGGCGTTTGTCTCCATGTACAAACCGGAGCGGGGCACCTCCGCGGAACAACTGTCGTCAACCGAACGGCTTGAGGCGGCGAAACGGCTTGATTACGCTGCGCTTGACCTGGAGAACTCCAACTTGGAGACGACGATCCATGCCATCCGCACGCACAGCGACAAACTCAAGCATTGCTGGCTGATAGGCACTTGGGGCGATACGCCGGATCGCCCTGGTTCGGCGGCCTACATTCCTGTCATCAAGGAATACGTGCGTAGAGAACTGGGCATTGACTGCATCTTTCACGATGGGCAGAAGTATCATGTGTCCATTGATGACGACGAACAAATCTACAAGAAGACCTACGACGTGCTGCAACTCATCTTCAAGGAAGCAGAGAAGACATACCATTTGGCCGCCGACCACATTGTAGTAGACTTCACCAGCGGCATTCGCAGCATGGGGTTGGGTGCGATCCTGGCTTCCCTGGACGGTGAACGGGATATTGAGTTTGTGGGGGCAAACTACACTGCCGTCGGACAGATTGAACCGCACAAACTGTTCACGATGATTTTTAACTTTGAGGCGGTGCTACCCCGTTCATGAGGCGCATGGAAGCGCAAGAAAGGACAAACGCTGCGTGCTTGTCGCAATCCAAGTGCAGTTGACCGCCGACAGTGACCACGAACTGCCCGCCGATGTGGGCAGAGCGAACTATGCGGAAGTGCTGAATCAGTTCAACCGCATTGACCGCACATTGGCGAATCTAGTCCACGACGGAGAGGGCGCAAAGCCGCTCACCTGTTCATCGCTCATTGGCGCGCGCACCAATGGGCGTTCGCTGTTTGTACGCAAGGGTGAGACCTACTCTGTGCGTCTCACCGGCTTGACGCCCGAAGTCAGTCAGGGTCTGCTGACAGCGTTCCAGGACACCCCCCCTGCCATCTGGCGCGTGCATGGTTGTTCGTTTGCCGTGACGAAAGCGGTGTGCGATGCTGCGCTTGACCCCTGGACGGGGAAGACTACCTACGAGGAATTGGCGGCGCAACCGCTCTTAGACGAAGAACAAAACGACCGATTGAACTTCCTCTTTGACAGTCCCACGGCGTTCAAGTCCGCTGGCCATCACTTCCCTCTTCCGCTGCCTGAGTTGGTGTTTGGCAGTCTCGCGGAACGTTGGAACGCATTCAGCCTTGTGGTGCTTAGCCCTGAGATGCGCACCTTCGGCCACGAGTCGATTGGCGTTTCGGACTTCAATCTGCGCAGCCAGCATCTGCGCACGAAGAACGAAGGGATGGTGATTGGCGGCGCGGGCAGGGTCACATACCGGTTGTTCACTGCGAATCGCAACTGGCTGGCGCAGGTGCACATGCTGGCGAACTTTGCCCTGTACAGCGGCGTTGGCGTCAAGACGACGTTCGGCATGGGGCGGTTGCGGCGCTTGACGGAGCGTGAATGGCGGGGCAGTGAGCGGCGCGAACGGGGGTAAGAAAGATGGGAGAACGGCGTATGTCCTGGTCGCACGTAAAGGCGCAACTGAAAACCCTGGAGCAAGACGAACTTGTGCGGCTTCTCCATGCCTTACATGACCTGAATCGGGAGAACCAAGTCTTTCTCCGGGCGCGCCTGGTTGCCGCAACGCCCGATGAAATGGCAGAACCTTACCGCGAAGTGATTCGACAAGTGTACTTCCCCGACAGGGGGACACCTACGCTTGACCTTCCGGCTGCGCGGAAAGCACTGTCAACATTCAAGAAACTGGGCGCGGGGGTAGAGGCAAAGATCGGCATTACTCTGTTCTGCGCCGAAATGGGCGTCGCCTGTGTGCGCCAATACCCCAACATCGGCCAATCCGTCTACAACAGCATCTACACCGCCTACCTGGACGCCGCCAAAGCGTTGCTGGCGTTGGATGATGCAGAGTTGACAGCGGCGCTGCGTCCAAGTTTCCTTGCGGTATGCCAAAACGTAGGGGACAGCGGCTATGGGCTGTACGAGAACTTGATGGACATCTACTGCAACTACGTGCACTTCCCCGACGAAGATGGGGGGTAGACGCGTTCTGGAGAAACTGCGCCCCTATCGGTGCGTCACCTTGACGCGGAAATGCCCAACCACCGTGACTGCCTGGGCTTTCACCTTGTCACTTGCGCCACCCGGCATGTACA
>JAPKMV010000497.1 GCA_026645635.1 Caldilineaceae bacterium | reverse complement strand
GGGCTGCAGAGCATCTCGCCCAAGCTG
This sequence comes from Caldilineaceae bacterium, assembly GCA_026645635.1. Classification (GTDB taxonomy): domain Bacteria; phylum Chloroflexota; class Anaerolineae; order Caldilineales; family Caldilineaceae; genus Fredericiella. The sequence goes on along the minus strand of JAPKMV010000497.1, from coordinate 3,779 downwards.
GGCACCTTCAAGTTCAACTTGACCGGCGCCAGCTTCGTGGGCGATGCCGCCCAGAATTTCTACGGCATTCAGGCCACCAACGCAGCCTTGCAGTGGCCGCCACACCTGGGCGGTCAGACGGCAGCAGCCATCAGCGGCTTCAAACTGGGCGTCAACAAAGACAAAAAGCTCCAGTTCCAGATCGGCAGCGGGACGATCGGGCTGCCACCTTTCGAGAACAACGTCTTCCGCGGCGTGCTTTCCGCAACGGCCGGCGTTGTCTCGGAGACGCTCACCATCACCGGCACCGGCACCTTCAACATCAAAATTCCCGGCAACGCCAACAGCGCCGGTGTCGCCACGACTGCGATCATGCGCTACAACAAGGACGTGAGTGCAACGACCACCGCCCGCGTGGAAAACGGCCCGTTTGCGTTGCCCTGCCGGGACCCGCTCGGGTCGCTCGTGAGTTGTCCAAGCAACGCGCCCCCCCCGCCGCCTGCACTGCCTGCCTTTGAACTGAGGTTCGCCGGCTTCAACTTCAAGCTGGCCGGCTTTGGCGTCAACGTCACCAACCCGCGCGGCTTGCCGGACGGCGGTTTTGCCGCCGACAACGTGGCCGTCTCCCTCCCAATCGGCATGGTCAGCAGCATGAGCAGCGGCTCAGGGATCGCCGTGCAGGGCTTCGCCATGAGCGGCAACGGCGGCGTGACGATCCAGGGCGGCGGCTTTGAGTTGGCGCCGATCACCGTGGGCAGCGTCCAGTTCGCCGGTCTCAAGGGCGTCTTCGTGCGCAAACCCAACGGCAGCTACGAGTTCCAGGCGGCGGGCAAGCTGCCGCTGCCCGGCATCGAACCGGGGACGAACTCCGGCGGGATCGGCGTCAACCTGGTGGTGCGACTGGCCAACACCGGCAACTTCGGCGGCGTGGGCGTGGTCGTCGACTTCGGCTCGCCGCCGCTGCCTCCCATCCCGATCGGCAGCACGGGCATGAACCTGACCAAGATCACCGGCGCGTTCGACCTTAACAACCAGACCGTCACCATCGGCATGACCTTGACGGCAGCCAGCAAGTTCCAGTTGCCGCTGGGGTCGCTGGGGTCGATCCCGATCGCCAAAGCCAACGGCAGCGTCACTGCCCAATTCAACCCATTCAAGCTGGCCGGCAACACCGACCTGTCGATCCTGATCTTCCAGGTGGCCAACGCCAGCGTAAAGATGGGCGCTGGGGAGGGCTTCGACGGACGCGACGGCATGAACGCGCAGGTCAACGTCAACGCTGTCCTCATGCAGGGGCTGTTCAAGATGCGCGTGGGCAAGGGCACCGCCAGCAATCCGGAGAAGCGGCGCTTTGCAGCCAACGCTACCTGGACTTTCGGCATTCCGGCGAACCAGTACGGCGTTGGGCGACCGCCGTTCAACCTGGGCGGCATCCAGGTGGGGCTGGCCGGCGGCGCCTTCACCGACAACAACTTCAACCCGGCGCGCGAAGCGGTGGGCGTCAAAGGCAGCGTCTGCGGGCCGAACGGCAACGTCTGCATCGGCTTCTTCGTCAACCTGGGTAAGGACAAAGGGTCCAGCGACTTCCTGGACTTCACCAGCATCGACAAGTACGTGATCATCCCGGCCGCCGCAGTGCGGGCCGCGGCGGCACGCGGCGAACCCGGCTTCCAGAGCCGGCTCCTAACCGTGGAAGAGGCCACGCAGATGGGGCTGCACATCGAAGACCGGCAGCGCGCCGGCGCCGACCAGATCCTGCAAGATGTGATCGACGTCTCCCTGAACACGACGACGACCGTGCTGGCGGGCATCAACTACCCCAGCGGCTACCCGACCGTGCGGCTGCGCCTGCCTGACGGCAGCATCCTGACCGAAGAGACCATCAACAACACGACGCAGACCTTCATCCGCGACACGGAAGCCGTCAGCGGCACCAATCTCTTCTTCGTGGTGAATGACGCGGCGCCGGGACTCTACCAGCTCCTGATCGACAACGCGCCGGCCTCCTACGAAAATGTCTCGTACACGCTCAACGAACAGCCGACGGCTGCCATTGTCAGCACGGTCTGCGGCGGCGCCAATGTCAGCGGCGTCACGGTGACCTGCGCCAACGAGCGCGCCGACGCGCCAGCAGATGACACAGCGGCCGATGCCAGCAGCGTCACCGTGAATTGGACTGCTGCGGACAGCGACAGCCCGGATGCCACGGTCGCCGTCGGCTATGTGGCCGACCCAGGCGCGGGCAACCCCGTGGACTACGCGGCGATCGCCTTCCGCGCCGAAGACCTGCCGCTGGGCGCCGGTTCGCACGCGATCTCCTTCAGCGAAGTGGGCACGGGCCGCTACCGCCTGGTCGTTGCCGTGGACGACCAACAGAACGGCATCGCCCTGGCCGTCAGCGACACGGTCGTCGACGTGGTGGATCACCGGCCGCCGGCTGTGCCGACGGGGCTGACCGCCATCTCCCAGGCCGGTGAACTGCTGATCAAGTGGAATCAGAACACGGAGAACGACCTGGCGGGCTACGAGATCGGTTTCGGCCTGGTCAACGATCCCGCACAGTTCATCTACGCCCGCAACATGGGTCCCAAGGAGATCGTCACCGGCACCAACAACATCGTGGACGCCAAGCTGTGGGGGCTGGCTGACGACACAACGGTCTTCTATGGGCTGCGCACCTACGACGGCAGCGGCAACTATTCGGACTGGACGCCGCTGCAAAGCGCCAAGCCCTGGGCACTGGCGCCGAACACCTGGAACCCGGTGCCCAACGGCGCCGGCGGCGGCAGCGTGGCGATTGCCTTCGCCGTCCCGATGGATGGCAACACGCTGACCAGTGCGCTGACCGTGCGCGACGCCGCCGGCAACGTACTGGCCGGCGATTACTACCTCCTGACCGATGCGGAAACCGCCAGCATCGTCGGCGTAGAGTTCCGGCCGGCCAACGCCTACAACGGCGTCATGAACGCCACCCTGGCGGGCGGCCCCAATGGCGCCAAGGCGCTGGATGGGCGCACGATGGGGGCGAACTATGGGTGGAGTTTCACCTACAACACGCCGCTGGTTTTCTTGCCGGCAGTGCAGCGCTGACGCCAAACTCCCGGCTGCGGCTTCCGCAAGTCTCCCCGGACTTGCGGAAGCCGTCCAGGGCTGTGAGTGGCTGGCCGCTCACAGCCCTGGACGCCAGAGCGGCTCCGGCACACCGCGGACGAAGTTTTCGTAGCGCGCCATCACAAACAGTGCATCAGACAAGCGGTTGAGATAGGTCAACACATGCGCGCCGATGGCATCTTCCCGCGCCAACGCCGTCACCTCCCGCTCGGCGCGGCGGCAGATGGTGCGCGCCATGTGCAGTTGCGCCGACCCCAACGACCCACCGGGCAGGATGAAGTTCTCCAGCGGCCCGACGGCTGCCGACAGTTCGTCGATCAGCGCCTCCAGCTTGTCGATGTGGCGCTGCTCAATCTGCGGCAGGGTGTACAACTGCTTGTCCGCCTCGATGAAGCAGAGATCCGACCCGACGTCGAACAGCTCGTTCTGGATGCGCGTCAACTCTGCCGTCAGCCGATCATTCAACCCCACGGCCAGCGCAACGCCCAACTGCGAATTCAGTTCATCCACCGTGCCATAGGTCTGCACGCGCAAATGATCCTTGGGCACCCGCTGCCCCCCGCCCAACGAAGTCTCGCCCGCGTCGCCCTTCTTCGTATAAATCTTCGTCAATCTTGGCATCTCTTATCCCCCTCAATGCTCCTACCGGAGTGATGAGGGAGAGAGGGTGAGAGGGTGATAAGGTGAGG
>JAPKMV010000496.1 GCA_026645635.1 Caldilineaceae bacterium | reverse complement strand
CACGCTCAAATAGTCTGCCGTCACGCGTGCAGCACCGGCGGTTGTTGTGCTGCGAAGATAGGCGCGTGCTACACCGCTGGCGTTCGTTTTGGTGATATAGGTATTGGTTGGTCCGCCGCCAATGAGCGTGCCAAAATCCGACCGAAAACGAATATCGACGTTAGGCACGCGTTTGCCCTCGCCGTCCACCACGACCGCCGCAATGGTGGTGGAACTTACGCCGTTCGCCACAATTTGCGCTGAAGAAGCCGTTACGGTAATGATGGCCGGTTGTGCTTGCACAACCAATCACGACCAGGAAGACTGCCCCAACCACACGCAACACCGACAAAATGCCGGCCAATAGATTGTTTTGACGCATATCAATCTCCTACGATTATTTCGAAAATATGCACACTGATTTTTACAGAGACTCAGGGCCGGTCGCCCACATCCGATGGATTCTGCGCCGGCGCATCATTCCTGGCAGTATCGCCGACAACAACGAAGAGATAACCACCGCCAAGAAAACGAATGCGCTGATAAGGCTCCTGTTGTGCCAGAAAAACCCCCCAGCGGTAATTGCCTGGCAGCAGCGCGGTCGGATCGACGCGCACGACGGTTCCCCGCGATGCCGGCGTCAACGCCCTGCCCTGCTCCCGTCCTTGCTCTGTCTGCCAGAAGACAAGTTCATATACCTGATTCGTCACCAACTCCGCGTCACTCTCCCATGCAAAATTCAGCGGTGCATTGCTGCTGTGACCATCGCCCGGTTCGAGCACCCGAATCGCTGTCGGACCATTGCTGGCTGGCGATGCAGGTGAAGCCGACGCCGCTGTCGTTGCGGTGGGTGATGATAGCGATGGGAGCGCAGTCACGCGTACAAAAGGCGTCGCCGGCAACGCAGTTGCTGTAGGTGATGGCACCGTCAGGGGAGTGCTGGTCGGCCGCGCTGTTGGCGATGTTGCTGTCTGCACCTGAGTGTTGGCCGTAAGCTGAAATGGGGTGCTGGAAGCGACTGTGACAGAGATTGTCTTCACATCTGTTGCAACTGCCTCAGAATGCTGTGGCGTCGCCTCGGAAGTTGCAGCAATTTCAGGAGTGGGTTCTGCGTCAGCAGGTTCATCTACCGGCATGGTCGGTTTCAGGTCAGCAGCCGCCTGGGCATCTGATGCAGCGGCTGGTGTAGTGATTGGCGCCGTTGTCGTGATAGGTGCTGCCGGCTGGCCACTGTCGCCACTTGTGAGGAAGACGCCAATCGTACCGGCAGCAATCAGCAGCGCGACAACGCCGATGCCTATGCCGACCACTGTTAGCCTGTCGCTGCGCTTGTTCAGCTGCGCAGGCGCAGACACGGGTGGATTCGATGACGACGACAGCGGACGGTCGTAGGTTGCTCGGTACATCTCGGCAATGGTCTGATACCGGTCCTCAGGCCGCATTTTCATGGCGCGGCGGATCACCTGCTCGTAGCGGCGTGGAATCGGCTGTTTGGCATGTTGCGGCGTGGAAAGGGTTCCGCCACTCATCATGCTGGTGGCGCTGGGCGGTGCATGGCCTGTGAGCAGAGCATAGAAGGTGGCGCCCAGCGCATAAATATCGGAGCGAGCGTCGGTGCCGCCGTGGTATTGTTCGATGGGCGCATAACCCGGCGTGAAGGCGCGCGCAGAGTTGGCGGTGTTGCCGTCGCCGCCAAATTTGGCAATGCCAAAGTCCACCAACACGACACGGCCTTCTGGCGTTCGTTTCAGATTCGCTGGCTTGATGTCGCGATGGATGATCGCGCGCTGAGTCTGGCTGGCCGGGTCACGCCAGCCATGCATATAGGCCAATGCCTGCATGACTTGCTCGACAGCGGCAAGCGCCTCGGCCAGCGGCAGCGGCCCATTGTTCCTGGCGATAATTTCCTGCAGATCGTCGCCTTCGATATATTCCATGACCAGGTATTGGCGACCCAGCGCATCCAGGAAGAAATCATGCACTTGCGGCAGGTTGGGGTGACGCAGGCGGGCGAGCAGGGCTGCCTCGCGTTTGAACTGCTCCTGGGCGGCTGAACTCGTATCTTGATTGACCTTGATGGCCACCTGCCGTCCTGACAGATTGCTATCTTCAGCCAGATATACCGCGCCCATCCCGCCCTTGCCGAGCTGTTTCAAGATGCGATATCGGTTCTGCAGCCTGCTGCCGATGTTCATAACTGCTCGCTTGTGATTTGGCCTACTGCCATTGGAAACTGCTGCGGTTCACTGCCGCAATCACGCCATTCACGTTATCCACCCACACCCGCGATTCCTCCGGCCGCGTGTACAGATTGTGCAGCGCATGCTGCTGCGAATCGACCAGCGTCCCCTGCCGCCCCTGGATCATGCGGATCACCAGGAGGCGCAGCGGCGACATGTCGGTGATGCCCGGGTCGGCGCTGTAGGCATCCACCCCGCGGGAACGCACCTCGCCCAACCAGTCGCCCCAGATACGGCTCACAATGGCGCTGGTGCGATCGCCGGCGTCCCCGCGGCGCAACGCGTCGGTCATGCTGCTTTGCGTGACACCCAATTGCGGCAATTGAAACTGATACAGCCGCCCCACCAGATCGTTGACGAAACGGTCCGACTCGCCAGGGTAGGCGTTGGGCACCCAGGAATTGCGCGCCCGCTGGCGCAAGTCCGACGCCAACTGAGAATCGCCAGCGGGCGGCGGCGGCGGTGCGGGCGTGTTCGTGGGCGGCGGATTGGTGGGCGGTGGCGGAAGCGGAGTGTAGGTGGGCGGCGGGGTATAGGTAGGCAGCTGGGTGTAAGTAGGCGCCGGGCGCGGCGTATTGGTCGGCCAAGGCGTGTTCGTAGGATACGGCGTATCGGTGGGATAGGGCGTGGGCGTGGCGCGCGGGGTAGGGGTCGCCCGCAGCGTCGGCGTCACAGTGGGCGCCAGCGCCGTGAGCGTCGCTGCCACAGCCTGCTGCTGCTCCAGGGCGGCCTGGACCCCTAATTCGATCTGCAACTGGCGCTGCGTGGCCACGGCCGCGGCTGTAGCGTCTTCGTCCGGTGTCGGGGAAAAGGTCGCAGTCGGTTGTGGCGTCGCGGTTGGCGTACGCGTCGGCAAAGGTGTTGTCGTGGCGTCAGGCGGCAGGTCCGCCGCTGGCGTGAAAGTTGGCCCACCGCCTGATTCTGCGGCAATCGGCCCAGTGGCCGTCGGCAGCAGCGCAACCGGCGTCGTGGTCACGACCTCTGGCGCGGTCGGTGCAGTGGCGAAAACCACCCATCCCCCAACCATGATCAGCAACGCCCCCAAAATCAACAGACTCGCGATCAGCGGCGAACGCTGCATGCGCACCTGCGGCAGGCGCATTGTGGCCGGCCGGCTGCGCAGCGGCTCTGACTTCACGGCGCCCCCGCTCAGCAGCATAGTACGGTCGAAGAGGGCGCGGTACATGTCGCCGATGCTCTGATAGCGATCCTCCGGCTTGAACTGCATCGCCTTTTCGATCACCTTTGCGCAGCGCATGGGAATCTCGGCGTTGAAGGTGCGCGGCGGCGGCAGCGGCATGCCCGTAGCCAGGCTGGTGGCGCTGGGCGGCGCCTTGCCGGTGAGCAGCGCATAGAGCGTGGCGCCCAGTGCATAGATGTCGGAGCGTTCGTCGGTGCCGCCGTGATATTGCTCGATGGGCGCGTAGCCTGGCGTCAGCGCTCGCGCGCTCAGGGCAGTGGCCGTGTCCGAGTCCACCTTGGCAATGCCGAAGTCCACCAGCACGATGCGCCCGTCGGGCGTGCGCTTGATGTTGTCGGGTTTGATGTCGCGATGGATGATCGGCTTGATCTGCCCGCTTTCTGGGTCGCGCCAGG
>JAPKMV010000495.1 GCA_026645635.1 Caldilineaceae bacterium | reverse complement strand
ACGGCTCTGGCGGCTGGCGCAGGCGCTCTCGGCGCTCTACCCCACGCACAGCGAGGAGAAACGCTGGGTGGATGGCGTGCTGGCGCGCAAGAAGGGGTTGGGGTTGTGAGCGCACAAGCACCGTTTACGCTCTTGATCCGGCGTAGACCGCCGTCGGGCGCCAAAGGCTTAAACCCGAAGTTTGCTGACCATGTCAGGGCGGAAGCTCAACAGCGGTGGGGAACAACGGAAGCACTCCGTGGCGATCTCTATGCACGGGTTATGCCATGACACCGACACTTGAAGCCGTTGAGACAGCAAAACTGGGCTACCTCCGCGCCGCCAAGCTCGAGCAAGTTGTCAAGGAACTTGAGTCCCAGGGCTATGCAGTGCAGCTTGAAGTTCCAGTTGGGGGTGAGCCAAATGCCCCACGCTTTGATATTCTTGCGCAGCGCGGCGAAGAGACCCTTGCGGTAGAAATCAAGGTAGCGGGTGCGTCCAAGTCTTCTGCTGAACAGATTGCCCATTTGCGCAAAGTGGCGCGCACACAAGGCATCAAGGAATTTCAAGTGGTCGTTGCGCATCCGCCGCAGACTGTTGTCGCCGAAGTGGAAGGGCTTGAGGCAGAGCTGGAACGGTTTTTGATCGAGCACATGCCGGAATCGTTGCTGTCGGATTTTCCACAGGCCAGAATTGAAGAAGTCTCGAATCTCGGTCTTGACGAATTGACTGTCGGTACAGACGAAATCAACGTTGCCGGCGATGGACTGATTGCGGTCACACTTGTATTTGACGGAGGGGAAGAACGCGACGGACTCGACATATACGAACGGTTCCCTTTCCAGTTTGCGGCGACGCTAGACGCTGCGCGCAGAATCATTGCGGCAAATGTGACGGTCGACACATCAAGCTGGTGGGAATGATATTGAAGATGAGGAAACGATGAAATTAAAACCCTGGTATACCGTCGTTCATCCACGCGAAGACTTGAAGGCGAACCGCGCCATCGACGCCTCGGAGTTTGCCGTCCATCTGGACGAGGTCTATCTGGGGCGCGGGGCGGACGAGTATCGCAACCCGCAGCAGTTCTTTGCACGCACCTTCCTCACCAACAGCCTGCTCGATTTTGCCGCCGAGGTGGTGCGCCGCCTCTCCGGTGTGGCCGTGGCAACCTCCGCCAACTTCAGCATGACCACGCAGTTTGGCGGCGGCAAGACCCACGCCCTGACGCTGCTCTATCACCTGGCCGAGAACGGGCCAAAGGCGGAAAGCTGGCAGGGCGTCGACCGCATTCTGCATCGCGCCGGCGTTGCTGCGCTGCCCAAAGCCAAAGTCGCCGTCTTTGTCGGCCAGCGCTTCGACCCGCGCGGCGGCGAAGATGGCACGCCGCTGCGCCGCACACCGTGGGGGGAGATCGCGTGGCTGCTGGCCGGGGAGGCCGGCTACCGGGTGATGGCGCCCTTCGACGCGCAAGGTCATGCGCCCGGCGGCGACACGATTGCAAAGCTGTTCGATCTGGTTGGCGGCCCGGTGCTGATCTTGATGGATGAACTCATCAACTACGCCAGCCGCTATCGTGCCAGCGGTCTGGGCGCACAGTTGTACAACTTCTTGCAGAACCTGAGCGAAGAAGCGCGCACACGCCCCAATGTGGTCTGCGCCGTCTCGCTGCCGGCGTCGCAGGGTGAGATGAACGCCGAAGATGTGGAGGATTACAAGCGCATCTCGCATCTGCTCGACCGGCTGAGCAAGTCGGTGATCATGTCGGTGGAGACCGACGCCGCCGAAATCATCCGCCGCCGGCTCTTCGACTGGAACCCGGACGACTTCGCCACCGACGGGCGCATCCGGCTGAATCAGGATGCGCTGGCGGTCTGCAACGCCTATGTGCAGTGGCTGGAAGATCACAAAGGCCTGCTGCCAACCTGGTTCTCGACCGACACGGCGCGCCAGCAGTTCATGACGACCTATCCCTTTCACCCGGCGCTGATCTCGGTCTTCGAGCGCAAGTGGCAGTCGCTGCCCTCCTTTCAGCGCACGCGCGGCGTGCTGCGCATGTTGGCGTTGTGGGTGGCCGCCGCCTATCAGGAAGGCTTTGCGCGCAGCCGCGGGCACGGCGACCCGCTGATCAGCATGGGGTCGGCGCCCTTCGACAATCCGGTCTTTCGCCAGGATGTCTTCTCGCAGTTGGGCGAACGCAACCTGGAAATCCCGGTGACGACGGACATCTTCGGCAATGCCAACGCCAATGCCGCGCGGCTTGACCAGGAAGCGAGCAGCCCCGCCATCAAGCAGGCGCAGCTTCACCGCAAAGTGGCGACGGCAATTTTCTTCGAGTCCAATGGCGGCGTGAGCCAGAACCGCGCCCAGGCCAGCCTGCCAGAGATCCGCCTGGCCGTCGGCCAGCCCGACCTCGACATCGGCAATGTCGAAGCGGCGCTCGAAGCGCTGGCGCCGCCCGACGGCATCTGCTATTACCTGGACACGGCGCAGAATCGCTACTGGTTCAGCATGCGCCCCAACCTCACGCGCCTGCTCGCCAGCCGCAAGGAGCAGATCAGGCTCGACGACGTGCGCTCAGCGATCCGCACGCAGATCGTCAAAGAGGTGGGCAAGTTCAACGGCAACAACGCCATCTTTTTCCCGGAGCGCACCAACGACATTCCCAACCAGCCGGTGCTGACCCTGGTTGTGCTGCCGCCGGAACAGAGTTTGCAGCAGCGCGCCGAGACGGAGGCGTTGATCGAGCAGTACACGCTGAGCTGCGGTGCGTCGGCGCGCACCTACAAGAATGCGCTGATCTGGGCGGCGCCCGACCACGAGGCGGGCTTGATCGAGGCGGCGCGCAAAGTCCTGGCGTGGGAGGAAATCGACGACAACCGCGACGAACTCCAGTTGAGCGAGGCGCAGCGCAGCCAACTGCCCGGCAACCTGAGCCGCGCCCGCGGGGATCTGCGTGAGGTGGTCTGGCGCACCTACAGCAAGGTCTACGTGCTGGGCAAGGAAGCCAGGGTGCGCGCTATCGATCTGGGGCGTCACAACTCCAGTTCGGCGGACGGTCTCTTTCAGTTGATCGTCCGCGAACTGCGGCGCTACGACGACATCGCCGACCAGATCAGCCCGACCTTTCTGGTGCGCTACTGGCCGCCGGCGCTCCAGGAGTGGAGCACCAAAGCGGTGCGCGACGCCTTCTTTGCGGCGCCGGAGTTTCCGCGCATCACCAATGAAATGGTCGTCAAGCAGGCGATTGCCAGCGGCGTCGCCAATGGCATCCTGGCCTACGTGAGCAAGCTGCCCGACGGCAGTTACGTGCAGTTTGCCTACAAGACGCCGGCGGACGCAGCGGCGATTGCCATCAGTGACGACATGTACATCATCACGGCGCAGGTGGCCGACGCCCATCTTGCGGCGCAGGCAGCGGCCGCAGCAGCGAAGCAAGGGGAGACTGCGTCAGGTGCAAAGCAAGTCAGCAACGGCAAAGGCGCCTATGGCGTCGGCGGTGAAGGCAGCGACGGCGCACAGCCACCCACCTCGCCGGCTGGCGACGATGCCGATGACCTGTCCGATGGCGAGCCTGCGCCGCCGATCAACCCGCCCGGTGAACGGCACACCACGCTTACCTGGGAAGGCGACCTGCCACACCAGAAGTGGATGAACTTCTACATGAAAGTCCTCACGCGGTTCACAGCAGACCACACCGTCAAATTGAATTTGCGCATCTTGGTTGAGAATCCTCAGGGCATTTCAGAGCAGAAAATTGCCGAAATGCGCGTGTCACTGCGCGAGCTAGGTCTGGATGAAGGTGTGCAATCAAAGTAAGAGCTTGTGAAGAAATAGTTTCCCGGTTTCGCTTGGC
>JAPKMV010000494.1 GCA_026645635.1 Caldilineaceae bacterium | reverse complement strand
CCGTCGCGGCGCAGCACCAGGTACATCAGGACAGTAGCGAGCGCGGCCAGGATCGATGCGGATAGCTTCTCCATCAACTCCGCCACACGGTCAATCCGCGGCTGCTCCCAACCGCGTGCGTTGAGCCAGATCGCGGCGGGAATATAGAGCGGGGTCACGAGCAACGGCGTCACCACGGGGTACAAGGAAGCGAGTTGATCCTGGGGCGTGCGCACCAGCCAATAGGCCCGTGGCTCAAAGTAGGTGATCTTGCCCTCGGGGTCAGCCGGTCGCTCCCCGACCGGAACAAGCGAGTGCCCGCGCGCAATCAGGTGCGCGTGGGAGCTGAGTTCCAACGTGCCGTCGCGCAGGAGAATCAGCGGCAGATAGCGAGCAGGCCATGTGTCCCCGGCGCCGATCTGGCGCAGGTTTGCGTTGTAGACGAAGAAACAGGTCAAGCCCAGGAGGAGCAGCGGAGCCGCAAATTGCAGGTAAACACGAATTGGTTTTCTGGATGCTGGCGCAAGGCCAGGTCGTTCGCTCAATATTCCCTCTGATCTAGCACCGAGCAGTGAATGCTCGTTATTTTTCATGGAGTATAGGGCAGAATCGCCCCTGAACCCAAGCCTGACGATGACGTGTTGACAAAGGGCAAGGCGGGAGCGGCGGACGATCAATAGCCATGGGGCAGGGGCGGCCGCGTGGCGATTTTGCTCAGGCCCCGTCCGAGGGTGGCGGACAGAGAAGCCGTTCCCATCTGGGTGCGCAGGTAATCGTAGAAGGCGCCGGCATGGGGCGCAATGCCCTGGGCCGCGGCCCGCTGCCGAAACCCGGCATAGCTCAACTGGAGGCGCTGCCAGACCGTGCGCTCCCAGGGATTGACCTGATCCACGCGCCAGGCTGTGTCGGCGTAGCCGGGCGAGGCAGCCTGAGTTCTGCCAGCAGCAGATCGGGCAGTTGCAGTGCTCCAACTTCCCGCATCAGCGCAAGCCGATCGCTTACCATGCGCGTAAGGCAGCTCTGCCGCGCCATCCGGACAAACCGGGGCCAGTCGATGGAATGGAGCGTAATGAGCCGCTGGCCATCGACCAGGGGCATCAGTTCATAGGCGGGGCCGGCCGTGAGCGCCTGGAGCAGTTGGTCGGTTGGGTCCAGGGTGCGCGCCTGGATCGACTCGCTTGCGATCGGTGCAGTACGCTCGAACCATTGCGCGCTCCACTCGGGGGCAGGAGACTGGGGCAGCGCGTGCCAGCAGAGGCGAACCTGAAATGTTTCTTTACCGGAGAAAGGCTTGACGAACAGATGTCCCGCCAGCCAGCGTTCGCAGCGAGCGGTGGTCAGGTCGTCGGTCAGGGGCGCTGGCTGCCAGCCGTCGGCGGTCAACGCCCGGATCGCCGCCAGCCGATCTGCGGTTGGCGTCAGCACCTGGGCAACGCCGATGGGGCGGGTGCCCGGGTCGGTGTAGACTGTGAGCGCCAGGGCGGCCGGCCCCACGAGCAGGGCTGGCTGGCCGGCCGCGGCCAGCACGCGCAGCGCATCTTCGGCGGCGCGCAGTGCAAGCTGGTTGGCGAACCACGTCCGCCGGAAGATGCCCTTGAGCCGGGGCAACCACGGGTGCTCCGCCGCCATCCGTTCCATCTGTCGATAGACCAGGGGCAGCAGTAGAAACTGGCCGGCTTCCAGCCGCTCGAAATCTGTTGCCGCCAGCCAGCGGGCAATGGCCTCCGGATTCGTGTCCGGCGCCAGGACAGCTTGCAGCAGCGCCTGCGTGGAGGGTGAGAGCGGTTTCATGGCGCGCCATTCCCTAGGCGTACTGAGGAGTGGCTGCGTTTGCGCAGCAGGGATTGGCGCATGACGGCAAACCACTCCTGGCGATATCTTTCACGTTGCATCGAGGTGTTCTGGGCATGGATTCGCTTGCGGAGCAGCACGGTTTCGATGACCGCAGAGGGGATGCCGGCATCCTGCGCCCTGGCGAACCAGTCCACCTCGAACGCCAAAGAAAAGGCAGGATTGAACGGCCCTACTTGCTCGAAGACAGCCCGGCGCGCCAGCATCGTTCCTGGGAAGCGCCCCTCGATGCCTTGCTCGAAGCTCTCCGGTCGATAGCCTGGGCGCGGCGGACAGTCTGCATCGTAGAAGTGGGTGAGCCAGGTGGTCGTGTACATCAGCGTTGGATGTTCCAGCATGTGTGCCATCTGCACGGCGAGCTTGTCTGTTGTCCAATAGTCGTCTGCGTCCAGGAAGGCGATGAACTCGCCGGTTGCAGCGGCAATCGCCAGGTTGCGCGCGTTCGCAATACCGAGATCCTCCTGGAGCAGATAGCGCACGCCGGGGAAGGATCGCGCGATCTCGGCGGTGCGGTCGGTGGACTGGCCGTCGATCAACAGCACTTCGTCTGGCGGGCGGGTCTGGCGCACGATGCTCTGCAGGGCGTCCGCCAGGAAGCGTTCGCCGTTGCGGACGACGATGATGGCCGTGATGCGCTGCGCGTGGGTGTCAATGTGCATGGTGTGCGAATGCATACAGGCAGTTAGAAGTCATGGTGCCAGCTCCAAGAGCGCTTATCGTCGGAGATTTTTGTGAAGCCGCCGATGCGCGTCAGTGGCGAGTTCATCAGACGGCGCACGCGCACGGCGCGCTGACTCTCCCACTCGATTGGCACTGGCAACGGTCTGTAGCAGGGATAGGTGGCAACGTGGGCCATCAGCTTCTGGATCGAGGGCAACTGCACATCGTCGAAGATGACGATGCCACCCACATCGAGCATACGATTCACAAAAAAGAAATCCACCAGGGTATGGTCGAAGGTGTGAAACCCATCGACGAACGCAAAATCGAAGCGAGCCTGTTCCCCCAATAACCTGGGCAGGCAAAGCTCCGACGGTTCAACATGCAAGACATACGCATTTTCAAATCCAGCGCGCTGCAGGTTGGCCACGCCTACGGAGCACCAATCGGTGTGTTGAAACGGGTCAACGATGTGATAGTCGCAGGCGCCAAGCTGTGTGAGCGTTTCGCAGATGAACAGGGAAGAGATTCCGTAGGCCATGCCGATCTCCAGCACGCGTCTGGGGCGGCGCTCGACCAGCCATGCCTGGAGAAGCTGCCCGTCGATCAAAGGCAGGTGAGAGTGGAGGGGCAGGCGTGCACCCTCCGGGGTCAGAACCGAACGGGACGAAAAGATCTCTTGCAGGAGTGGAAGCATCAGCGTAACTCTCTATTTCTCTGCACGATGTCGTGCAATACGCTTTTTCAGGGCCAGTAAAGAATTGTGGGGGGATTTGTCTCGCCCCAGCCACAGATTCTCCCCGTGTCGACGATACCAGAGGACGACATCTGCGAGAATGCCCTGGGGTATGCCAAGTTCACGCGCCCGCAGATACCAATCGAGATCTTCACTCAGTCGCATCCCCTCGTCGAAGTCGCCCACCCGGTCAAACACCTCCCGGCGAAAGAGCGCGCAACCCAGGTTAGGCCCATGCCAGGGTTCATGCAGTTTGACGCGATCCATCCCTCGCAGTTCGAACATCTGCACCAATCCCCAGACCATGAGCGCGTCTGGATTGACTGCCAGATAGGCCATCTGGATTTCCTGTTTGCGCAGTTCCCAGAGATCGTCGGCATCGAGAAAGGCGACGAGATCGGTCCTCACGGCGCGCAACCCCCGGTTGCGCGCGGCGGCCGGCCCCCGGTTCTCCTGGCAAATGTAGCGGATCGGCAGGGGCGACGCGCTGGCTAACCCGGCCACGATCGCTGCCGACCCGTCGGTGGAGCCGTCATCCACCACGACGATCTCATCCGGCGGCAGGGTCTGCTCCAGCACACTCTGGATCGCCGCGGCCAGGAAGCGTTCACTGTTGTAG
>JAPKMV010000493.1 GCA_026645635.1 Caldilineaceae bacterium | reverse complement strand
CCGGCAGGCGCGTGTCGAAGACATAATCAGTTCCGTCCAGGCGGCCGAGCCAATAGGTCTGCCCGGTCTGCGCCTGGGCAAAGGCCGGCATGGACGTCCAACCCATCAGGATGAGGATCGATGAGAACAGGCAAAACAGGGCGCGCGCGCGCCAGGAAGGGCGCCGCCCGTTGCTGGGTCGAGCAAACGAAGGCTGAGGCTGCATAAGATTCTCCTGTACTGCGCAAGATTGGGTGAGGATGTACCCTGGGCGTCCTCTTCAGAACAGGATGCCATCGCCAGCCTGTGGTGTGAGATGAAAGCGGACACGATAATGAAATCTACTTTATTTGTCAAACGCCCTCAATCGAGGAATTTCAAATTTGACTCAGCAGAACTCTTACCTGTGGCGGGCATGCCAGCAACCTGGCTCAATAGCTGCTGAAATGTCGCCAAAAAACAAGACCTGCCGGATTCCGGCAGGTCTTGTTGCTGTAAACTGGCCTGTACTCTGCGTCTCTCTGCGCCTGTGCGTTGCAGTTGGCAGCCGCTACATCTTCAGGAAATTCGCCAGCAGTTCTTTCCCATGTTCCGTCAAGATGCTCTCCGGGTGAAACTGCACGCCGTGGATCGGCAGCGTCTTGTGGCGGATGCCCATCAGTTCGCCGTCGGCCGTGAAGGCGGTGATCTCCAGGCACTCCGGCAGCGGCTCCGCCACGATCAGGCTGTGGTAGCGCGTGGCGGTGAAGGGGCTGGGAATGCCCTTGAAGACCCCCTTGCCCGTATGGTGCACCGGGCTGACCTTGCCGTGCATCAGCCGCGGCGCCCGCACCACCTCGCCGCCGAAGACGTAGCCCATGCACTGCTGCCCCAGGCAGACGCCCAGGATCGGCGTCGTCTGGCCGAGCACGCGGATCACGTCGTTGCTGACCCCGCTGTCCTGCTCCGGCGAACCCGGCCCCGGGCTGATGACGATGTGTGTGGGGTGCAGTTCCGCCAGTTCCTCCACGTCGATCTCGTCGTTGCGCCACACCCGAATCTCCGCGTGCATCTGGCCATGCACCGGCATCGTCTGCACCAACTCGCCCAGGTACTGCACAAGGTTGTAGGTGAAGCTGTCGTAGTTGTCGATGACTGCAATCATTGCGAATTCTCCTTGTGTGGAGATTGGAGATTGGAGACTGGGGGATTATGAGATTATGAGATTAGGAGATTAGGCCGAATCTCACAATCCCTCAATCTCTCAATCTCCCAATCTCCCAATCCCAACCCCTCAATCCCCATCCACCCTCTTGTCCAATTCCTTTGCCCGCTTCTCATCACTGCGGCGGATCTTGTTCCAGACGCCGGTCAGGCCCATGGCTTTCTTGGCCTCGCTCAGTGTCTGCTGCGCTTCCGCCCGGGCGCGGTCCGTGCCGATGACCAGCAGGTGATCGACGTAGCCGCGGTCGGCTTCGTAGCGGGCGCGGCGCTCGCGCATGGGGTCAAGAAAGTCGTTCAACACCTTCGCCAGCTTCTCCTTGACTTCCACGTCGCCGACCGCACCGGCGCGGTAGCGCTCCTTCAGCACCTCCACTTCGGCCTTGTCCGGGTTGAAGGTGTCGTGGTAGATGAAGACCGGGTTCCCTTCCACCGTGCCGGGGATGTCGGCGCGGATGCGGTTGGGGTCGGTGTACATGCTCATCACCTTCTTCTCCACCGTGCGGGCGTCGTCGCTGAGGAAGATGGCGTTGTTGAGGCTCTTGCTCATCTTGGCCTGGCCGTCGGTGCCCACCAGCGTCCCGCCGATGACGTAGGGGTCCGGCTCCGGGAAGACATAGCCGTAGGCGTTGTTGAAGCGCCGCGCGATCTGGCGCGACAGTTCCACGTGGCTCTCGTTGTCCTTGCCCACCGGCACCAGGTGCGCCCGCGGCATGAGGATGTCCGCCGACTGGAGCACCGGATAGCCGAGCAGGTTGTACGGAATCTGCTCCATGCCCGCGGCGTTGGCCATGTCCTTGATCGTAGGCAACTGTTGCAGGCGTTCCACCGTGACCAGGCTGCTCAGTAAGAGTTGCAATTCGTAGATTTCGTGCACGGCGGATTGCAGATAGAAGGTCACCTTGTGCGGGTCGATGCCGATGGCCAGGTGATCCATGACAATCGAGCGCGCGTTGTCGGCAATCTCCAGGATGCTCTCCTTGTCCGGCTTGGTCGTCAGCATGTGCAGGTCCGCGATCAAGAAGAAGCACTCGTACTCGTCCTGCAGCGCCAGCCGGTGCCGGTGACTCCCGATGTAATGCCCCAGATGCAGCTTCCCCGTCGGCCGGTCGCCGGTCAGGATGCGTTTGCGTTGAATTGTGTCAGCCATAAGATTTCGTCCTCTGAAAATAGGGTTGAATTGTCCATGCGTGAGATTGAGAGATTATGCGATTGTGAGATTGGTTGTGGCGCGCCATAAGCTTCTGGTGATTCATGGAGACCATGGTCGGCGCGCTGTTCTCGGATCGACTTGATGAATAGATTCAAACCGATTGGCAACGGAGCCAGCTTTGTCTGTATCTCCTTGACAGCGTCCTCGGCAAGGAGCTTGCGCACGTAGGCCTGACGCAGCCAGAAGCGCGTCTCGAACAGGCTTCCTCTGGCATAGTAGAGCAGTTGTAGTTTCTCTGCATAGTGGTACCGGCCAA
Organism: Caldilineaceae bacterium; assembly: GCA_026645635.1. Lineage (GTDB taxonomy): Bacteria > Chloroflexota > Anaerolineae > Caldilineales > Caldilineaceae > Fredericiella. The sequence continues at coordinate 1,204 of JAPKMV010000493.1, read as the reverse complement.
ACGCCTCTGCGATGTTAGCTCCAACTGAATCAACGGCCCGCACAAGCTGCTCGCCGACCGTCCGCTTGGCGAAATGATCCCAGCCGGTCGCACTCCGCCAGACAACCTTGCCCAACTCCTCCGCCTGTTGAAACACCCGCAAATCCGTGAGATCCCCCATTCCCCAATCTCCTAATCTCCTAATCTCCTAATCTCTATATCCCCCGCTCCGCCTGCTCAATCGCCACCGCCAGCGCCTTCAATTTGTTCATCGACTCATTGAACTCATACGTCGGGTCGCTGTCGGCGACGATGCCGCCGCCGGCTTGCAGGTGACAGGTCTGCCCTTGCATCACCACAGTGCGGATGGCGATGCAGGTGTCCATCTGCCCGCGGTAGTCGATATAGCCCACGGCGCCGCCGTAGACCCCGCGGCGCACCCCTTCCAGTTCCTCGATGATCTCCATCGCCCGCACCTTCGGGGCGCCGCTCAGCGTGCCCGCGGGGAAGGTGGCGCGCAGCAGGCTGAAGGCGTCCTGGTCGGCGCGTACCTGCCCGCGCACGTCGCTGACGATGTGCATGACGTGGCTGTAGCGCTCCACCGCCATCATCACCGGCACGGTCACGCTGCCGTACTCGCAGACGCGGCCCAGGTCGTTGCGCCCCAGGTCCACCAGCATCACATGCTCGGCGCGCTCCTTCGGGTCCGCCAGCAGATCGGCGGCCAGCGCCGCGTCCTCCTCGGCGCTCTTGCCGCGCCAGCGCGTCCCGGCGATGGGGTGCAGATAGGCCATGCCCTCCTCCAGCCGCACATGCATCTCCGGGCTGGAGCCGATCAGCCGCAGCGGCTCCGGCCCGATGCCCGCTACGCCCTTGAAGTCCAGGAAGAACATGTAGGGCGACGGGTTGAGCATCCGCAGCGCGCGGTAGATCGTGAACGGGTCGGCCTCGGTGCGGCGGCTGAGGCGCTGGCTCAGCACCACCTGGAAGATGTCGCCCGCGGCGATGTACTCCTTGGCCGCCAGCACCCGCCGCTCATACTCCTCCTGGGTGACGTTGCTCTGCCACGGCGTCCCCGCGGGCAGCTCCGCGGCGGGCGGCGGCGTCAGCGGCTTGCGCAGGTCGCCGATGATCTGGTCGATGCGCGCCACGGCGTCGGCGTAGGCGGCGCGCAGGTCGGACTCCACCCGCATGTACGCGCTGACGATCAGCTTGTGGCGCACAT
>JAPKMV010000492.1 GCA_026645635.1 Caldilineaceae bacterium | reverse complement strand
CGCCGGCCTCATCGTCGACCCTGGCGACTACACGCTGCTCACCGTCAGCGACACCGGCAGCGGCATTGCGCCGGATGTGCTGCCGCACATCTTCGATCCGTTTTTCACAACCAAGGAGGTGGGCAAAGGTTCCGGCCTGGGGCTGTCGGCGGTGGATGGCATCGTGCGGCAGAACGGCGGCTTCATTCAGGTTGTCAGCCAACCTGGCGCCGGCGCAACGTTCATGATCTATCTGAAGAGTCACAGCGAAACCGCATTTGTCGCGTCGCCGACGTCGGCACGCCAGTTGCCACACGGGCACGGCGAAACGGTGCTAATAGTAGAAGATGAGCCGGTTGTGCTGGAGATGGCCACTGAGGTGCTGGAATCATTAGGCTACACTGTCATCGCGGCTGCATCGCCCAGCGCTGCGCTCGCTATGGTCGAGCAGCACGCCTGCGCCATCGACCTGCTGATCACCGATGTGGTCATGCCGGAGATGAACGGCGCCGAGCTGGCGGAACGGATTGCGGCGCTGCGACCTGGGGTCAGACAGCTTTTCCTGTCCGGCTACCCCGCCGACGTTGTTCATCAGCGTATGCCCCTGGCGGCCAATGCCCATTTTTTGCAAAAACCCTTCTCGCTGCAGGCGCTGGCGGTGGAGGTGCAGGTGCTGCTGGCCGCAGATCTACCCGACAAGGTGAGCGGGTGAGGACATGCTTTGTTGCGGCTGCGTGCGGTTGTAAACCGCACCTACGGCAGACCAAGACGCTCGCTTTCCACCTGGCGCTGGGCGGCCGCGGCGAACAGGGCACGATGGCTGGGAACCGCCTGCATGAAGGTCTGGCGGGCCAGTGTGTCATCGCCCAGCGCCACCATCTGCCGGTTCAACTGTGACAACGCCAGCTCCAGCACGACGGCGGCCCGTTCATCGCCAACGGCCGCGAGCACCTCATAGCAGGTCAAATAGACCGGCATCGGCTCCTCTCCCTGCACCTGCCCGGCCAGGATCGCCGGCCAACAGCGCTCCACATACGCCACCGCCTCGTGGAATTGCTCCTGTTGCAGGGCTACGTCCGCCAGCCCCGACCAGCCCTGATTGAGCAGATGCGTGTGTCCCAGCCTCTGGCGCGCCCCGATCATGGCCCGGTAGTGGGTGGCCGCAGCGGATAGCATCCCCTGGGCCACGGCGCGGTGTCCCAAATAGAGGTGCGTATACGCCACACCGTCCAGGTCTTCCATCTCTTCATAGAGACGCAAGGCCGTGTGGAGATGCAGTTCAGCCAATGTCAGCCGGTTTTGCGCCAGCGCCACATACCCCAGCCCCTCCAGCGTCATCGCCAGATTCGACTGCCTCTCCAATCTGCGCCACGCCGCCAGATTCTGCTGATGCAAGCGCCGCGCCCGCGTGTATTGCCCCAGATGGGTGAGCGCGATGGCCAGATTGTGGCGCACATTGTTCAATTGGATCGGCTTGTCCAACTGCTCGCACCATTGCAGTGCCTGGTGATAGCGGGCGATGCTGGCTGCGATCAATCCTTCATCCTGATCGATGTTGCCCAACGCCATCTGAATCGTCGCCGCTCGTTCCCAATCCTGGCTCTGCGTCGCCAGCGCCAGACCGGCTTGAAGGAGGTCTCGCCCTTCAGCCAGCCGCCCGAGCCGCCCTTCGGCGATTCCGTATTCGGTGTACGCCCGGATCAACAGCGTCGCGTCGGGCAGGGCTTGCGCCAGTGCGATCGCCTCGACCATCGCCGCAGGGATCAATTCGCAGTTGACCTGAAGATTGCGCAAACCCGCCTGTTCCACCAGGGCGTGGGCGAGCGCACATTGGCGTTGCGGCGTGGCGGGCAGACGCCGCAGGTGACGGATGGTCTCCTCCAACAAGCGGATGCCGGTCGACAAGAGGCCCGATCCCAGATAAAAACAGGAGAGCGGCCGCACGGTGGCGATAATCTCCGCCAGCCACGCTTCCCCGACGGCCCATGTCCATGCCTGTTCCAGGTCTGCGTGGCTCTGGCGCAGGCCAACAAACAGATCGCTGGACGGATTCGCTTCCAGCAAGTCCCGCTGGCTTTGGAGATACTGGAGATGTTCGTGCATGTAGGCCCGCCGCGCTTGCTCGTGCAGGCTGGGTTGTGCAACGAGCTGCTCGTAGGCAAAGTGACGCAGCAGTTCATGGAATTGGTAACGGCCATTGTCGGTGCGGCGCAGCCAGAAATGGGCCACCACCAGGGCCAACTGGATGCGGGAGGAGCCGGCCACGGCGTGGGCCTGAGCCGGGGTGAAAGATTGGCGGAACAACGCCAATTGGGCCAGGATCTGCTGCTGATCGCCGGTGAGTTTCTGCCACGATTGCGCCAACAGCCGCCGCATGTCCCGCTGGCGCGGCAGGGTGTCCGCATGAGAACTGGTCAGCAGATCCAGCCCCTCGGAGACCCCATCGGCGACTTCGGCCAGGGTGAGACCTTGCAGCCACGCTGCGGCCATCTCCAACGCCAGCGGATGGCCGTCCAGCGCGCGGCAAATGCGCCGGATCAGGGGCGCGGTCTGCGCATTCCACTGGAAGCGGGGCTGTACCCGGCGAGCGCACTGGACAAAGAGCCGCCCGGCCTCGTGTGCTTCACCCGCCGCTGCGGCAGTGTCCAGCCCGCTCAGCGATACAATGGTTTCGCCGTACAGACCCAGCGGCTCCCGGGAGGTGGTGACGATGTGCAAGTTGGGCATCGCCGTCAGCCATGTGGTGAGCAAGCCGGCTGCGGCTGTCAGATGTTCCCAGTTGTCCAGCAAGAGCAAAATGGGACGGTCGCCCCACCGTTCAGCCAGGATTGTGCGGTAGGTAGTGGTAGGCGAGGGATGAATGCCCAGGGTCGTGAGCAGATGCGCAGTGATCTGTTCCGGCAGATGGCTGGCTGCGGCCGGTTCGAGTTCGGCCAGCGAGACGAAGTAGATGGCGGTGAAGGGAACGGGGGGTGGATTGTGAACGGCAGCCCAACCCAGGGCCACCATGAGCTTGGTCTTGCCAACCCCGCCCGGCCCCACCAGGGTGAGCAGCCGGTTGTCGGCGGCGGCGAGATAGTGCTGCAAGGTTGCCAGCTCCTGCTGGCGGCCGATCAATGGCGTCAGCAGGGCAGGCAGGTTGTGGGTGAAGGCCGCCGAGGGCGCCAGACGGCCGTCGCGAATCTGTTCGTAGAGGGCGGTGGTTTCGGGCGCCGGATTGATCCCCAGTTCATCAGCCAGGATTGCGACGCATCTTTGGTACTGTGCCAGCGCCTCTGCCGGCTGCCCTTGCCCGGCCCACCAGCGCATGAGCAGGCGATGCCCTGCCTCCGCCCAGGGTTCCAGGGTCAAGAGGCGGCGGGCCACCTGGGCAGCGCGGGCAGGATCGCGCTTTTCGAGCTGGCGGGCGAGCTGGGTGCAGGCAAAGACCGCCAGTTGGTGCAGATGCTCGCGGGTGATCGCTTGCCATTCCCCCAACTCCTGGGCGTCGGTCGGGTAGAAGGTGGCGAGAAATTCCCCGGCATAGAGATCGAGAGCTTGCTTCCACGCCTCTTCCGCCACGCACCGCTCGAATAAATTCGCGTCGAGAGTATGGGGCGACTCGGCGCGGAATTGCACGGTCTTCTGGGTGACTGTCAGATAGCGATCCGCGGTCTGCCTGTCGCCAAATACACAGCGCAGTTGATAGAGAGCCTGACGGAAGTTTTCCTGAGTTTTGGCCTGGCTAGCTTCAGGCCACAGCAGGGTAGCCAACTGTTCACGGCCGTGGGCCACCCCCCCGTGGCGCATGAGGTAGACCAGGAGAACCGCCGCTTTGCTCATCTTCAGGGTGACAGAACGGCCGTCATAAGTGATCTGGATATTACCGAGAGTCTGAACAGA
>JAPKMV010000491.1 GCA_026645635.1 Caldilineaceae bacterium | reverse complement strand
GGACGTGCTGGAGGAGTTCGAGGCCGCGCTGCTGGAGTTCCGCGGCGCGATCGTGGCGGTGTCGCATGACCGGCGCTTCATCGAGCGCTTTGCGGATGAGGTGTGGGTGTTGGAGGGAGGGCGGGTTGCGCGGCAGCGGAGCGTGAGCGGGTGAGAGTTTGACGGGCGTCACGCGACGCGATACTATCGAGGGGTGATCGTGTCGTTCAAGAGTGCAGATACCGCTGCTCTGGCTGGCGGCAGGCGCGTCAAACGTTTCGTCAACATTGAGAAGATCGCGCTGCGCAAGCTGCGTCAGCTGCAGATCGCAGGTAGGCTCGACGACCTGCGTGCGCCCCCAGGCAACCGTCTGGAGGCGCTGACGGGTGACCATCGCGGACAGCACAGTATCCGCATCAACGATCAGTACCGGATCTGTTTTCGCTGGACGGCGGCGAGCGCTAAAGACGTGGAAATCGTGGATTATCCTAGAGGCGCTATGCCTGCTCGCACCGGCAACGATGAAGACCTGATGTGCCTTCGCGACTTTGTGGAGCTATTTGCAGGACAGGAAACACCATGCGTGAACTAGAACCCGTGACTCCCGGTGAACTGCTGCGGGACGATTTTCTGCTCCCGATGGGCATCTCGCAGTACAGGCTGGCGAAAGAGATCGGGGTGCCAGCCCAACGGATCAGTGAGATCATTGCCGGCAAGCGCGCCATCACCGCCGACACCGACCTGCGGCTCTGTCGCTTCTTCGGCCTCTCCAATGGCTACTGGCTTCGTGCGCAGGCGGCCTATGACACCGAAGTCGCCGCAGACGCGCTCGCAGATACAATCGCAAACATCAAACCCTGGCAGATGGAGGCTTCTCTTGCCTGACACAGCAGACGTACTCATCATCGGCGGCGGCGTGCATGGCGCCAGCCTGGCTTTTCACCTGGCGCAGCGCGGGGTGAAGGTCATTGTCCTCGAAAAGAGCTTTGTCGCCGCCGGCGCCACGGGCCGCTCCAGCGGGCTGGTGCGCATGCACTACGACACGGAGATCGCGTCGCGGCTGGCCTGGGTTTCGTTCCAATACTTCCGCAACTGGAAGGAGAAGGTCGGCGGCGAGTGCGGCTTCACCCGCACCGGCTTTTTGCAGATCGTCGACCCGGGCATGGAGCCTGCGCTCCGGGCCAACGTCGCCATGCAGCAGCGCATCGGCATTCCTACCTTCCTGGTCACCGCCGACGATGTGAAGCGGCTGGCGCCCACCTTTGCCACCGACGATTTCGCCGTCGCGGCCTACGAGCCGGAATCCGGCTACGCCATGCCCAGCGACACCGCGGGCAGCCTGATGGCCGCGGCGCGGCGCTACGGTGCGCGGCTGGTGCAGGGCTGCACCGTCACGGCGATCTACGTCGCGGGCGGCAAGGTGACGGGTGTGGGCACCGATCAGGGCGACTTCGCCGCGCCGGTGGTGGTGAACGCCGCGGGCGCCTGGGCGCGGCAGATCAACGACCTGGCCGGCGTGGAAATTCCACTGGACACCTGGCGCCACGACACAATGTTCGTGGTGCGCCCGCCGGAGATCGGGCCGTCACACCCCACAGTGATCGACTTTGCCAACGACATGTACTTCCGCCCGGAAGGGGAGCTGACGCTGGTCGGGCTGGAGGATGGCAACCCGCTGGGCGATTCGCCGGAGACGGAGGCGGGCCACGCGCTCCCCGGCTTCGTAGAGCGCGCCATTGAGCGCATCTGCCGGCGTATCCCGGCCATGGAGCGGGGCCGTTTGCAGAGCGCGCACGGCGGCTACGACGGCATCACGCCGGACCAGCACCCGGTGCTCGGCGCGGCAGGGCCGGAGGGCTTCTACCTGGACTGTGGGCACAGCGGCACCGGCTTCAAGACCGCGCCGGCCATCGGGCTGTGCATGGCGGAACTGATCGTGGACGGCGCAGCGCAGACCGTGGACATCCGCCCGTATGCGCCTGGGCGCTTCGCCGCCGGGCAGACGGTGAAGGGGAACTATCACAACATCTGGCGCTGAGACAACCCAGGCGACAACTGCCTGCATTCCCTCTGAGAAGCTGTTTGTAGAGGTCTTTTTGACGCAGAGACGCGGAGGCGGAGAGACTCGCAGAGGAAAAACAGTGGAGTTCTCCATGCATGTTCTCTGCATCTCTGCGCCTTTGCGTCACAGGGAGCTTCACGAACGGCTTCTCATCACCCGCCAGAAGATACCCGGCGCGAAAAGGCTCGGCACCGGCTTCACCAGTTGATTGACTTCGTTGAAGGCCATACGCACCTGAGGGTCGACGGCTACGGCGTGGAGCACCTGGTCGATATACCAGCGCCCAAAACGAGCGGCCAGCCCGTTGCTGCGCTCGCCGCCGACAGTCTCCGGCCACGCGTAGTCCGCACCGGTGGCGAGCAGCCAGGCTCCCTCCGTCACCTTGCCAAAGGCGCGCTCGGCGCGCTGCGCCACCCCGTCCAACTCTCCGCCGTTGTGCCGCAGCGCATCGCCCAACGCCACCGCCGACAGCGCAGCGACAGTCATGCCCTGGCCGTAGACCGGGTTGAAACCGCAAAAGGCGTCGCCCAGGACGACATAACGCTCAGGCCAGCGCGCCAGCTTTTCGTAATGGCGCCATCGGCTGTCCGTGCCACGGTAGCCGATGGGTTTGCTGATCGGGGTCGCGGCCGCCACCGCGCCGGAGAATTCCGGTCCCAGGCTGCGCGCAAAGGCCGTGAAGCCTTCCTCGTCGGTGGGCGGGTAATCCTTGTTGGCGCCGGCCATCATCACCACCCAGACGCCATTCTCCTCAGGAAAGATCAGCCCGCCGCGCGGGTCGTGCGGCGGCGTGGCGGTGATCAGCATCATCCGCCAGTCAGCCTGGAAGTCGGCCGGTGGGCGAAAGCGCCGTGTGACATAGCCGAGGGCGTCGGCGAACGGCGCCCCAGCGCATCGACGATCAGCGCGGCGCCGAGCTGCTCCGCGGCTTCCTGCCCCGCACCTCCGGCGGAACGGCGCTGAAACTCCACGCCTGTCACCCGGGTGCGCGCGTCATTGGTGGTCAGCCCGACGACTTCCACCCCCTCGACAAAGCGGATGCGGCCATCCTGGCGCAGACGGCGGCGCATGGTTGCTTCGAGCAGGAGACGGCTGCAGCTAATCAAGTGCTGGCCGGAGACAAACTGCGGCAGCCATCTGCCCTGGGAGCGCAGCTTGACATCCTGCGTCATGTCGAAGGAGACCGCACCCGCTGCGATCAACTCCTCCGCCAGACCAGGAAACAGGTCATGCAGCAACTGCAGCCCACGCCGCAGCAGGATGTGATACTGCTGCGCCTGGGGCGCGCCGGGGCGGGCAACAGCTCCCTCCGGCAGGCGGTCGCGCTCCAGCACCAGCACCTGGTCGAAGTGGTTGGCCAGCACGCGCGCCGTCCACAGCCCCGCAATGCTGGCGCCCAGGACGATGGCTGTGCGGGTGTGGTCAGTGGTGGCTTCGGCGATCGAGTTCATTTCATCACTCCAAATTGGCATGGCGCGCCATCAGAGCGCGATTGTCCCGGCCACACTGCGCGGCCAGCATCGCGCCCACACAGTCGAGAAAGATGGCCAGGGCCTGCTCCAGCGCATTGGCCAACGGCAGTTGCGTCGCGGCCGAGGGGTCAACCTTCGCCGAGGTGGCCGGCACAATCACGGCGAGGTCGGCCAGCGTGGCGAGCGGTGTGGCCCCGTCGGCGGTGATGGCGATCACCCGTGCGCCGTACCCCTGGGCTTTGCGCGCCAGATGCAGCACCGTCTCCGTGCGCCCGCTGCCCGACAGGGCGATGAGCAGATCGCCCGGTGCAATGGCCGGCGTCGTGACATCGCCCACCACATGCGTCTCCCGCCCG
>JAPKMV010000490.1 GCA_026645635.1 Caldilineaceae bacterium | reverse complement strand
CCGGGAGGCGACGCGCAAGTTTGCCCATCACGGCTACGCGGCGATCTCGCCCAATCTCTACGCTCGCGCGGGCCACGGTGCGCCGGAGGATGTGGCCGCCGCGGTGCGCGCCGAGGGCGGCGTGGCCGACGACCAGGTGATGGGCGACCTGGCCGGCGCGCTGGCGTTTGTGCGCAGCCTGCCCAACAGCAGCGGCAAGATCGGCGTCTTCGGCACCTGTTCCGGCGGGCGCCACGCCTATCTGGCCGCGTGCCGGGTGCCGGGCTTCGCCGCGGTGGTGGACTGTTGGGGCGGCCGCGTGGTGATGGCGCCGGAGGAACTCACGCCGAAACAGCCGGTCGCGCCGCTGGACTATACTGCCGATCTCGCCTGTCCGCTGCTCGGTCTCTTCGGCGAAGAGGATCGCAGCCCCACGCCGGAGCAGGTCGCCCGCCACGAGCAGGTGCTCAAACAGCACGGCAAGGACTATGAATTCCACATGTACCCCGGCGCCGGACACGGCTTCTTCTATTACGACCGGCCCAACTATCGCCAGGCGCAGGCGGTGGATGGGTGGGGGAAGGTGTGGGCGTTTTTGGGCAAGTGGCTGGGGTGAACAGAGATTGGGAGATTGTGAGATTGGGGGATTGGCGTCGCCCCTCGCCCCTCGCCCCTTGCTATTGCTCGTTGTGTTAGAAAGGGTTGCTCTATGTGTACGATGATTGCGCAGAAGGTGGCGGTGGATGGCTGCGGCAAGGGCGCGGCGGGCTGGTTCGAGGTGCGCCAGGCGAATGTCTCCTACGATCACCCGTTTCATGCGCCGCTGGAGCACGCGCTGAACATCGACTTCGTCGACCCCGCGCAGGGGCCGGGCGCGCGCGTCGCCGTGGAACTGAGCGCCGACGCCGCCCGCGCGCTGGTGGCGACGATCCTGGAGGTGCTCGACCGCGCCGAGGTCGGCGGGTTTGTCGAGTAGAAATAGACCGCGGATTTGGCGGATGGGGCGGATTTGCGCGGATAAGGCAAATGATGATGCCTTGGTCGTAACCGCATTCGTTAAAATTCGTGCAATTCGTGACCAAACAGATGAACTGCCTGCGCGATCAAACGAACATCGGGTGCGCATTCGTAATAATTCGTGCAATTCGTGACCAAACCATAGCCACTCAGACGCCAGATTCGCCTCCCCTGCAACGTCTGCGGTATGATGTATGAAATCGTTTTCAGAGCCATATCGCCTTGCCGCCGCCGACGGCAAGGCGATTGCATAGATGGGATTCATCATGTCGCACTCGCTGATCGTCACCTTGCGTTCCCTCACCGGCAACCCTCGCGGCTGCGTCTACACCGAGCCATTGTGGGGCATCCCCTACAACCTGATCGCGCCCTACGCTTCGGTCTACATGCTGGCGCTGGGGCTGACCGACCAGAACATCGGGCTGGTGTTGAGCGTCAGTTGGGGCTTCCAGGTCTTCTGGGCGCTGATGAGCGGCGCCATCACCGACAAGCTGGGCCGCCGCCGCACCACGCTGATCTTCGACCTCCTGGCCTGGAGCGTCCCTGCGCTGACCTGGGCCTTCTCGCAGAACATCTGGTGGTTTCTGGCCGCAGGCATCATGAACGCCATCTGGCGCGTGACGATGAACTCATGGACCTGCCTGCTCGTGGAGGATGCCGACCCGAAGCAACTGGTGCCGATCTACACCTGGATTCACATTGCCAACCAGGTTGCGGGGTTTGCGGCGCCGCTGGCGGGCATCCTGGTGGCGCGCTATTCCCTGATCCCCACCATGCAGGCGCTCTATCTCTTCGCCGCCGTCATGTTTACGCTCAAAGCAGTGCTCACCTATGTCATGACCGAAGAGACTGGACAGGGGATCGTTCGTCTGGAGGAGACCCGCCAGCAGAACATCTTTGCGCTGTTGGGCGAATATCACGGCGTCGTGCGCGACATCCTCCAACGGCCGCAGACGCTCTACACCGGCGCCATCATGCTGATCATCGCCATCGTCGGGCTGATCAACGGCAGCTTCTGGGCCATTCTGGTGACCGAAAAGCTCAACGTGCCGCCGGAGAATCTGGCCATTTTCCCCTTCATCAAGTCAGCCGTGGTGCTGGGTTTCTTCTTCATCGTCACGCCGCGTTTGAGTCACCTGGGCTTCAAGTGGCCGCTGGTGCTGGGCTTCCTGGCCTTCACGTTTGCCCAATTGCTCGTGATCACTGCGCCGGAGCAGGGCTATGCGGTGCTCGTGCTGAGCGTCATTGTCGAAGCGTGCGCCTTCGCCGCGATCAGCCCGCTTGTCGACAAACTGATCGTGCTGACCATAGACCCGCAAGAACGGGCGCGCATCCAATCCATCCTCTACGTGGGCGTCATTCTCCTTACCGCGCCCTTTGGCTGGATCGCCGGCACGCTTTCGAGCATCAACAACAACCTGCCCTTTGTGTTGACGATTGTGCTGCTGCTGATCGGAGCAGGACTGGCCTGGCTGGCGGGGCGCGCGGAGCAGAACACGGAGCGACAGGCCGCGGCAGTGTGAAGGACAGCGGGTCGTAGGTGCGGCTTGTAGCCGCACAGACCCCCGGCAGAGCCATTGGTCGGAACGGAACCAATTGCCACGCCAGGGCAAGGTGACGATCCGGCGCATGGCGGGGATGGGGCACACGGGGCGCGGCGGCTACATCGACGCCAAGACCACCGGCGCGGACGGGCGCAGTTACGCCGAGGAGACGGCGCAGGTGATTGCAGAGATCTGGGATCCTGGTGTTCTTTCGCTATTGTCAATTGGTATGAGTAGTGCTACATTATAGCTGTTGAATCATCCCAATTCGCTCCGCCAACCACTGTGCGTGCCGCTTGCCAAGGCATCGTTTTTCCCCGCTCCGCTACCTTCCATCGACACAATCTGTGGACAGATGTACGCAGCATCAAGGTTCCCAATTCGGAGGTGGGGCCTGATGAGGGCGGCGTCTGTGCCGCGCCGACGCTGATCAAGAAGCTGCCGCTGCCGCTGCGCCGCATCATCGGCGATATGTCAAAGACGGAGCGTCTGCTGGTGGGGCTGGATTTGCGCAAGAAATCGGAGCCTGACGCCGTGTCGGGCACAGGAGAATAGCGATGTGCGCAGCAGGTGCAGAGAAGACCCAGGCGCAGTGGATCGCCGAGAATGAAGCACTGCGGGCGCGGCTGGAGGAAGCCGAAGCGACCCTGGACGCCATCCGCCGCGGCGAGGTCGATGCGATCCTCGTTGCCGGGCCGGCGGGCGACCAGATCTACACCCTCACCGACGCCGACCGCATCTACCGCACCCTGATCGAGGAGATGAACGAGGGCGCGCTGACTGTGGCGGGCGACGGCATGATCTTATATGCTAACCGGCGTTTCGCCGACATGGTCAATGCCCCGCTCACATCGGTGATTGGCGGCTCCCTTCACCGGTGGATCGCGCCGGAGAGCCAGACAGCGTTGGTGGCGCTGCTCTCCCCCCATGTACAGGCGCGGCGGCGCACCGAACTGACGCTGGCGGCCAGCAGCGGCGCACAGATTCCGGTCATGCTGTCGGCGAGCCAACTGACCGTCGACAGTGCAGCGGACATCTACTGCGTCGTGGTCAGCGACCTCAGCGGCCCCGGTGGGTCTGGCGGCGCTGGATGCTGACCTGCGCTATCTGCGCGTCAACCATCTGCTGGCTGAGATCAATGGCCTCCCGGCCGCCGCCCACATTGGCAGGACAGTCGCCGAGATCGTGCCTACGCTGGACGAACAGGCGCAGGCGTTGGCGGCCAGGGTTCGTGCCACCGGCGAACCTGTCACCGAGATCGAATTTTGCGGGGAAACCGCCTCCGCACCCGGCGTCCAACGGCAGTGGCTGGAAGGCTGGTATCCTGTCAAG
>JAPKMV010000048.1 GCA_026645635.1 Caldilineaceae bacterium | reverse complement strand
TGCATTCCGCCAACGCCGAGCATGGGCAGCACAGCCAACGAGAAGACGATGATACCCATGCCACCCATCCAATGCGTCAGGCTGCGCCAGAACAATACGCCGCGCGGCACCGCTTCGATGTCGGTGAGGATCGACGCGCCGGTGGTAGTGAAGCCCGACACAGTCTCGAAGTAGGCGTCGGTGAAATCGGGAATGGCGCCGGAGAGCAGAAAAGGCAGCGTCCCGAAAAGCGAAAGCAGCAGCCAGCCCAGCGTGACGATGGCGAAGCCTTCTTTGGCGCGCAAGTCGCGCTCGATGGTGGTGAAACGGTAGAGCAGAAAGCCGACCAAAGCTGTGATGCCGGAGCTGAGCAGCAGCGCAGGGATGTCCGGCGCGGCGTAGTAGATCGAGAACGGGATCGGCGTCAGCATCGCCGCCGCGCAGAAGAGGAGCAGGACACCCTGGAAATGCAGGACACTGCGCAGATACATATCGACCTCTGGGTTAGCGACGCCAGTACGCGGGGGTAAGCAGAATTGCCACGGTGAAAAGTTCGAGCCGGCCCAACAACATCAAAATGGAGAGCGTCCATTTCGATACGTCGGGCAGAAAGCCATAGTTGTCCATCGGTCCTACGTTGCCCAACCCTGGCCCCACATTGCCCAGCGTTGCCGCCACCGCGCCGATCGCCGTCTCCAAGTCCTGGCCAAACAGGGTGATGACACCGACGCCCACCACAAAACAGGCGATGTAGAGGGCAAAGAAACCGACCACATTGGCCACGATCTCCCGGGAAACCGGCGCCCGCCGCACGCGCACCGGCACGACGGCCTGGGGATGCAGCAGCCGGGTGAACTCGTTCATGATGAATTTAACCACCAGGTAGAGCCGAATCACCTTGATGCCGCCGGCAGTCGAACCGGCAGAGCCACCGACGAACATGAGCAAGAGCAGCAGATATTGCGCAAAGAAACTCCACAGTTCGTAGTCGGCGGTGGCGAAACCGGTGGTCGTCTGGATCGAGACGACTTGGAACAGCGCGTCGCGCAGCGCCCGCTCGATGTCGGTGTAGAGATAGAGCAAATTGCTGATAAAGACCAGCGCCGTGGCGACCAGCACGATGCCTGCGTAGAGCATGAATTCCCGGTCGAAGCGATAGATCTTGACATCCCCGCGCAGCGCCCGGTAGTGCAGGGAGAAATTGGCGCCGGCAATGAACATAAAGATGATGATCACCCAGTCGATGTAGGCGCTCTGGTAGGCGCCGACGCTGGCGTTGCGCGTGGAAAAACCGCCGGTGGCCATGGTTGCAAAGGTGTGGCTGAGCGCGTCGAGCAGAGACATGCCGCCCAGCAGCAGCAGCAGCGTTTGCACCACTGACAGCAGAAGATAGACGCCCCAGAGAATCTTCGCCGTCTGTGTGATGCGCGGGGTGAGGCGGTCTGCCACCGGGCCGGGCACTTCGGCGCGGAAGAGCTGCATCCCCCCCACGCCGAGAAACGGCAATATGGCAAGCGAGAGGACAATGAAGCCCATTCCACCCAGCCATTGGGTGAGCGCGCGCCAGAAAAGCAGGCTGGGCGGCATCGCTTCGACATTGCTCAAAATCGAAGCGCCTGTGGTCGTGAAGCCGGAAACAGTCTCGAAAAATGCGTCGGTGAAAGACGGAATCGCGCCGGAGAACAGGAAGGGCAGCGAGCCGAAGAAGGAAAAAAGCAGCCAGCCAAAGGTGACGATGGCAAATCCTTCTTTGGCGCGCAGATCTCCCGTGATCTTGGAAGCGCTACGCATCACCTGGCCGATTCCCGCTGTAATCCCAGCCGAAAGCAGCAGACTGGGCAGCACGCCATCCGCATAGTAGAGCGCAAAGGGCACGGGCGTCAGCATCGCTGCGGCGAGGAAGAGCAGCAAGAAACCCTGAAGATGGATGACACTCTGCAGGTGCATCAGGTGACCTGGCGTCAGCGTCCGAAGAGTTTGTCGAGTTCCGGCAGCGCATCGGGCAGCGCAAAGACCACGGTGCGGTCGTCGGGCTGGATGCGCGTGTCGCCGCTGGGAATCACCAGTTCCCCCTTGCGCAGAATCGCGCCCACCACGGCCATGCGCGGGAAATGCAGATCCTTGAGCGGGCGTTGGGTCACGCGTGAGCCGATGCGGGCGATGAACTCGATCATCTGCCCCTCGATGCCCGGCACATTGGCGATAGCCGCAACCTGGCGATGTTGGATGAACTGCTGCACGGCGTTGACGGTCAACATCTGCTTGCTGATGATGGCGTTCAGCCCGATGGTGGGCAGAATCGGCAGATAGGCGACCTTATTGACGAGGGTGATGGGCCGCGGCACGCCATACGTCTTAGCAAGCAGGGTGGCGATGATGTTGTTTTCGTCGTCGCCCGTGACCGCCACGAAGGAGTCCATATGTTCCAGGTCCTCGGACTGGAGCAGCTCGAAGTCATTGCCGTCGCCGCTGAGCACCAGGGAGTGAGGGAGCAGGTCGGCCAGCTTTTCCGCGCGGTTGTAGTCGCGCTCGAAGATCTTGATGCGGGCTTTGCGGTCGAGCGTTTCGGCGACGAAGCGCCCGATCATGCCGCCGCCCACGATCATGATGTTGTCCATGCGCGGCTTCTTGCGCTTGCCGGCCAGCCCAAAAAACTCGGTCGCGTAGCTGGGCGCGCAGATCACGAAGATCTGGTCGCCGGCCAGAAGGCGGTCGTCCCCTTTGGGGATGATCGTCTCGTGATTGCGGTCCAGCGCGACGATCTGCACCGGCGGGTAGCCGTAGCGCTTGCCCAATTCGGTGAGCGGCACATTGATCAGCGGCGAATCCGGTTCGAGGATCAACCCGATCAACTCGATGCGCCCATTCTCCAGGTCGATGACATGGGTGGCGCTGCTCTCCTGGAGGAGACGGATGATGGCATTCGCCGCCTCGCGTTCGGGGTGGATGATATGGTCGGCGCCCAGGTCGCTGGGGCTGAGAATGAAGTCGGGGCTGCTGAATTCCGGGTTGCGCACCCGGGCAATGGTAACGGCCACGCCGGCAGCTTTGGCGAGACGGCAGGCCATCAGGTTGGCGTCGTCGTCGTCGGTGACAGCCGCCACCACATCGGCGGTATGCACGCCGGCCTGCTTGAGCAGTTGGTAGCTGTCGCCCGTGCCTTCCAACACCAGCCCATCCAGTTGTTCGGCGGCGCGGCGCACCTTGGCCGGGTCGCGTTCGATCAAGGTGATGTCATGGTTGTCGCGCGAGAGGCGTTTGCCCAACTGGAAACCCACATCGCCGGCGCCGACGATCAAGATTCGCATAGTCGATCTCCTGGAAATTCAGCTTCAGGCTTTTGCCGCGCGGCGGGCGCGCTGGCGCACATCGTGGTTGAGCACCTTCTTGCGGATGCGCAGCGATGCCGGCGTCACTTCCAGCAGGTCGTCGTTGGCAAGGTATTGGATGGCGTCGTCCAGGGACATTTCGCGGGCGCCGATGAGCATGTCGGTCGTGCCCGACGGTTTCTCGCGGAAGTTGGTCAGTTGCTTGGTGCGGCAGACGTTGATGACCAGTTCATCGTCGCGCGTGTTCTTGCCCACCACCTGACCGGCGTAGACCTCGTCGCCGGGGCGCACGATGAACTCGCCCCGCTGTTGCAGGTTGACCAGGGCATAGGCGCTCACCGGGCCGGTTTCCAGCGAGACCAGCGCGCCGCTCGTTTGGAGCGCGATGTCACCCTTGTAGGCTTCATAGGCGTGGAAGAGCGTGTGGTAAATGCCCGTGCCGCGCGTGGCGGTGAGGAAGGGCATGCGGAAGCCGAGCAGCCCGCGCGTCGGCGCCAGATAGGTGCCGTAGACCGTGCCGTCTTCGCCGTAGTGGATCGTCTGCATTTCGGCGCGGCGACGGCCCAGCATCTCCTGCACTGCGCCCAGGTAATCTTGATGAACCTCGACAAAAACCTGCTCGATCGGTTCGAGCACGTTGCCGTCGGCGTCTTCCTTGAAGATGACCTCGGGGCGGCTGACGGCAAACTCGTAGCCCTCGCGCCGCATGGTTTCGATGAAGATCGCCAGGTGCAGTTCGCCGCGACCGGAGACGATAAACTCGTTGGCCTTGTCGGTCTCCTGCACGCGCATCGCCACATTGCGCTCCAACTCGTTCATCAGGCGGGCGCGAATCTGGCGGCTGGTCAGGTATTGGCCCTCGCGACCGGCGAAGGGGCTGTCGTTGACGGCGAAGGTCATGCGCACCGTCGGCTCTTCCACCGTGATGGGCGGCAGCGGGCGCGGGTCGTTGGGGTCGGCCAGGGTGTCGCCGATGCCCACATTCTCCAGCCCGGCCACCGCAACGATGTTGCCGGCCTCCACCTGCGCCTCGGGCGTGCGCTGCAGGTTGGCGAAGGAATAGACCTGCATCACCTTGCCCATTTCGATCTGGCCGGCGGGGTTGATGCGGGCGATGGCCTGGCCGGTGCGGATGTTGCCCGCGCGCAGCCGGCCCACGGCGATCTTGCCGACGTAGGTGCTGTATTCCAGGTTGGTCACCAGCAGTTGCGTGGGGCCATCCAGATCCACCAGCGGCGGCGGCAGGAAGTCGAGAATCGTGTCGAAGAGCGGCTCCAGCGTCGGCGCCAGCGCGTTGGGTTCAAAGCCGGCGACGCCGTCCAGGGCAATGGTGTAGACGACTGGAAACTCGGCCTGTTCCTCGCTGGCGCCCAGGTCGATGAAGAGGTCGAAGGTGGCGTTGACCACATAGTCGGGCCGCGCCGCGGGACGATCGACCTTGTTGACGACGACGATAGCCTTCAGCCCCTTCTCCAGCGCCTGGCGCAGCACGAAGCGCGTTTGGGGCATGGGGCCTTCCACCGCATCCACCAGGAGCAGCACACCGTCCACCATGTTCATGATGCGCTCCACCTCGCCGCCGAAGTCGGCATGGCCCGGCGTGTCGACGATGTTGATCGTGACATCTTTGTACTGCACGCTGGTGTTCTTGGCGAGAATGGTGATGCCGCGCTCCCGCTCCAGGTCGTTGGAGTCCATGATGCGCTCCACCACGGCCTGATTCTCCCGAAACACCTTGGTCTGGCGCAGCATCCCATCGACCAGGGTGGTTTTGCCATGATCGACGTGGGCGATGATGGCTATGTTGCGAATATCGTGGCGCGGCGCTAATCCGCCGGGCGCACCGTTGGCGGCCACTGGGGCCGAGATCCCGTCTGACATGCGATTCCTATTGTCTTTTCCGGCCAGGATTGGCCGCAGCAAGGACAAAAAAATGCTCGGCACAGCCCGCCGAGCCTTGTCCCTTTTTCAAGTTGATTATATGCCAGGGGCAAGGCAAGTGCAATCCAAACAGACGACGGGCGTAGAAATTGCGTGCGCCGGGCGTAGGATTTGGCGGCTGTAAGCATTTGACGGATGCTGCGCGGCGCGAGTACGATGCGTCGCATGGTTTCTCAGACACGATTCAGATCGAAACCGGTCTGGTTTAATCCGTTTGTCATCCTTGGCCTGGCTCTCCTGTTCACCCTGATCTTCGTCCAGCCTGCCGCTGCGCAGAGCGACGGTGGTTTGTCGCCCGAGGCGCAGCGCATCTTTGAGCTGGTCAACCAGGCGCGCATCGACAATGGCTTGGCGCCGCTCACACTCAACCCACAGCTCAACCTGGCCGCACAGCAGCATGTCGACGACGTGATCGCCCACGGTAACTGGGGCCATTACGGCAGCGACGGCAGCACCGTAGCCATGCGCACCGCCCGCGCCGGCTATGGCAGCAGTTGGGTGAGCGAAAACTGGGTTGCGGCCAGTTCGCCGGAACAGGCGATGAACTGGTGGATGAA
The DNA here is from genome assembly GCA_026645635.1 of Caldilineaceae bacterium. GTDB lineage: Bacteria > Chloroflexota > Anaerolineae > Caldilineales > Caldilineaceae > Fredericiella. The sequence continues at coordinate 5,940 of JAPKMV010000048.1, read as the reverse complement.
CGACTGGATTCACCGCGTCAACATCTTGACTCCGCGTTGGGACGACATCGGCATCGGTGCAGCGCCGGCGCGGGGCGGGTTCTGGATCTTCGTCACCGACTTTGGCAATATCGACGGGACGGCCGTAGCCGCCGCCACTGCACTGGCTGAGTCCGCCGGCGCGGTCGCCGCGCCCGCCAGCCCCCCTGCGGCGGAGACGCTGCCAGCCGGCGGGATGGATTACACCGTGCGCGCCGGCGATACGCTGTTGGGCATTGGCCTGCGTTACGGCATCGAATGGCAGGACATTGCCCTGGCCAACGATCTGGCGGAAAGCGACATTCTCGACATCGGCCAGGTGCTGCATCTGCCCGGACGGGGCGGCAACGGCGACGAGGCCGCGGCGGCTTCGCCCACGCTGGAGGTGAGCGACCAAACCCACGTCGTGCGACCGGGTGAGACGCTCTCGATCATCGCTGCGCGCTACGGCGTTCCCTGGCGGGATTTAGCCGCAGTCAACGGTCTGGGCGAGCAGAGCCTCTTGCAGATTGGCCAGGAACTCAAGCTGCCGGCCAGTGCAGCCGCCGCAGCGCTCGCCGCGCCTGACGCAGAAGAAGCGCCTGCTGCGAAAGCCGCCGCCGCCGAACTGACCGGTTCCGCCGGGAGCGCGCCTGCGGCCAACCAGGCGGAAACCGACGCCGCAGCGTCGGAAGCGGCGCCCGCAGCGGCTCCCACCATTGTCCTCACCGTGCCCGCCGCCGACGCCGTCTACACTGTGCGCGCCGGCGACACCCTCAGCACGATCGCTGCGCGCTACGATATCACCTGGCAGACGTTGGCCGCGGCCAACGGTCTCGGCGAGGGCAGCTATTTGCAGCCCCTACACCGTGCGCGCCGGCGACACGGTCATGGCCATTGCCCTGCGCCACGATGTGGACTGGCAGGACCTGCTGCGCGTCAACGGGCTGAGCGAAGAGAGCATCCTGCAGCCCGGCCAGGTTTTGCAACTGCCCTGATTCCGCGCCCTGTCTCCCGCCTAACGGGTACAGATGTGGTACGTGTTGCGTGGTGCGTGCTACGTGTTTCGTTTCGCCACGCAGCACGCACCACGCACCACGCACCACGCAACACCATCAACCTCTCTCCGCCCCGTGTAACTGCTTTGCTACCGGCGCCTGCTATGCTCTCCGCCATGGACACCCTGCCCGCGCCGACTATCGTATCGTTCGTCATCCGCTTCGTGGTGGAGGCGCCGGCCGCCAGCCAGCCGGAACCGCCACCCTACCACGGCGTGATCCGTCACGTACAGAGCGACGCGACGGCGAATTTCAGCGCGTGGCAGGATGCCGTGACCTTCATCCAACGGTATGTGCCGCTTGATGCGCCGCCACCGCCACCAGTCAGCAAACCGAACCGAGGAGCGTGAACATGCAACGCCATCCTGTGATTCTGGCCACCGGCAGCTATGTGCCGGAACGCGTCGTCACCAATGCGGAGGTCGATGCGCTGCTCGGCGCGCCCACCGATCAGTGGCTGCTGGAGAACGTCGGTATTCGCGAGCGGCGCTGGATGGCGCCAGGGCAGACGACCTCCGATTTGATCGTGGCCGCGGCGGAGAGGGCGCTGGCGCGCGCCGGCGTCACGGCGGACCAGCTTGACCTGATCATCGTCTCCACCGACACGCCTGACTACCTCTCGCCCAGCACGTCGGTGGTGGTGCAGCACAAGCTGGGCGCGGCCAATGCCGGCTGCTACGATGTCAACTCGGCCTGCGCAGGCTGGGTCACGGCGCTGGATCAGGGTGCGCGCTATCTGCTCACCGAGCCGGGCGCGCGCTACGTGCTGGTGGCCGGCGGCTACGGCATGAGCCGCTTCCTCGACTTCACCGACAAGAAGACGGCCAATCTCTTTGCCGACGGCGCGGGGGTGGCGCTGCTGGGTGTAGGTGATGCGCCCGGCTTCCTGGCGAGCAACCTGCTGGCGGTCGGCTCCTTCCATGATGCGCTGGGCATCTACACCGGCGGCGCGCACCGCCCCTGCACGCCAGAGAACATGGCACAGTTCGGCGGGCCAAAGGTGGAGTTCGTCAAGAAGTTCCCCAAGACCTTCAACACCGAGTACTGGCCGAAGCTGATGCAGGGCGCGCTGGACAAAGCCGGGCTGACCTTCGCCGACGTGGACCACTACTACTTCACGCAGCTCAACCTGCGCACCATCGAGGCGATGATGGAATTGATCGGGCAGCCGCTCACGAAGACGCACTGGGTGATGGACAAGTGGGGCTACACCGGCTCCCCCTGCGTGATCATGGCCCTGGACGACGCGATTGCCCAGGGCAAAGGCCCGCAGCCGGGCGAAACGATCCTCTTCTGCGCCAGCGGCGGGGGGATCACGATGGCGGCGTCTGTCTGGAAGTGGGTGTAATGGGGAGTAGGAATAGACCGCGGATTTGGCGGATTTACGCGGATTAAATCAGCGAAAATCCGCCAAATCCGCCAAATCCGCGGTCTATTTTTGATGGGGGAGACGCAGATGTACATCGGTGACTATCTGGGGCGGCGGGAACTCTATTCACCGGAGAAGCTGGCGATCATCGATGCGGGGAAGACGTCGGAGCTACGGCTGACCTTTGCGGCGTGGAACCGCCGCGTCAACCGGCTGGCGAATTGGCTGCGCACGGACGCCGGCGTGGGCTACCGCGACCGCGTGGCGATCCTGGCGCAGGATGGCGTGGAGCACCTCGACCTCTTCCACGCTTGCAGCAAGTTGGGCGCGATTCATACGGCGCTCAACTGGCGGCTGCATTGGCGCGAGCTGGCCGGCATCGTCGCCAACACGGCGCCGCATGTGCTGATCTACTCCGACAAGTTCAAGGATGCGGTAGCGGAGATCGTGCAGGCCGCGGCGGGCGCGGAGCACGCCATCGCGCACCTGGTCCACCTCGACGGCGACGGGCTGCCCGGCTCGCTGCGCTACGACGACCTGCTGGCCGCATCGCCCGACACGCCGGTCGCGTATGACGCGCTGGCGGCGGAGGACATCGCCTGTCTGCTCTTTACCGGCGGCACGACCGGGCTGCCCAAGGGCGCGCAGATCAGCCATCGCCAGGTCTGCTGGAACGTGCTCAACACGGTGATCCACGACGTGCAGCACGACGACATCTACCTGAACGTCTTCCCGCTCTTTCACATCGGCGGGCTATTCACCTACCTTTCGTCGCAGGTGGTCTTTGGCAACACGACGATCCTGGTCAAGCAGTTCGACCCCGCGCAGGTGCTGGATCTGCTCGAACGGGAACGGGCGACGATCTTCGCCGCGGTGCCGACCATGTACCAGATGCTGACGCAGGCGCCGAACTGGGCCAGCGCCGACCTCTCTGCGCTGCGTTTCTGCACCAGCGGCGGCGCGCCCCTGCCCGTGCCCCTGGTCGAGCAGTACACGCGGGAGAAGGGCATCCGTTTCAAGCAGGGCTTCGGCATGACCGAGTACGGCCCCGGCCTCTTCGCCCTGCCGCCAGAGGACGCCATCCGCAAGGCGGGCAGCATCGGCCGCCCCAACTTCTTCGTGGATGTGCGCGTGGTGGACGAGGAAAACCGCCCGCTCGGCCCGCATCAGCCCGGCGAACTGGTGCTCAAGGGGCCGTCGGGCTGCTCCGGCTACTGGAACGATCCGGCCGCTTCCGCCGCGGTGCTGGACGCCGAGGGCTGGTTCCACACGGGCGACATTGTGGAGTACGACGAAGCCTGGTATTTCTATGTGCGCGACCGCAAGAAGGACATGTTCATCTCCGGCGGCGAGAATGTCTACCCGGTGGAGATCGAGCAGGTGATCTACAAGCATCCCGCGGTGCTGATGTGCGCAGTGGTGGGCGTGCCGGATGCGAAGTGGGGCGAGGTCGGGCTGGCGTGTGTCGTGCTGCGCCCCGGCCAGCAGGTCACAGCGGCAGCACTGTTCGGCCTGCTGCGCCAGCACCTGGCGCCCTACAAAGTGCCCAAGCGCATCGAATTCCTGGACGCGCTGCCGCTGTCAGGCATCGGGAAGATCCTCAAGCGGGAGTTGCGGGAGCGGTTTGGCAGGGAGCTATAATGGAGGAATGTTTTGCCGTGAGGCTGCGAACCACTCAGCGTCAGTCGCAGCCTGCATGTCTCCGTCTACGGATCTTCCCTCTTGCCTTCATGCTATTGCATTTAGTATCATATCCGTCGTGAGCAAGATCGAAAAAATCCTCCAACAGATGCAAGACAATCCCCTGGATTGGCGGATTGAGAGCCTGAAATCCGTTGCCAATGCTTACGGCATCGAATGGCGCCAACGGGGAACAAGTCACGTCGTTTTTGTGCGTTCTGATGGCCGAACTTTGTCTGTTCCGGCGCGTCGGCCTATCAAGCCGATCTATGTCAAGAAATTCGTTGATTTTGTCATGGACTGAGCTATGAGAGATCTAAGTCAATATCCATTCGAGATTCGACCACTGACAGACGATGAGGGTGGAGGATTCTTGATTTCTTTCACCGACTTTTCTGAGTGCATTTCAGACGGTGAGACGATAGCAGAGGCCATCCAAAACGGTATGGATGCCTTGGCAGAAACGATTTCAGCTTTGGAGAGCCTGAATCTGGCTGTACCGGAACCGGGAAGCGGGGGCAGTTACAGCGGCAAGTTTATTCAGCGCGTTCCCAAGAGCATTCATGCTCGCCTCGCGTTGCGGGCGAGACAGGAAGGGGTAAGCATGAATACGCTGGTAACGTCTATTCTGGCGGAGAATCTCGGCAGACGTGAAGGTGTTTAGCACCCCAATCTGGCGAGGGGGTTGACGGCATGAAAGACTACCGACCGGAAATGAGTTTCGACGAAGAGGTGGCCCGGCTCGACCCTGACTTGCAGCGCGGCGACGAAGCCGCGGCCGTGGCCTTGCTGGCGGATCTGGCGGGGCCAGGGCCGGCGCTGGAACTTGGCATCGGCACGGGCAGGATTGCCCTACCCCTGGCCGCGCGCGGCGTCCGTGTGGATGGCATCGACCTGTCCCCGGCAATGGTCGATCAACTGCGGGCCAGGCCCGGGGGCGAGCAGCTTGCGGTCACGATCGGCGATTTTGCCGGCGTGCCTGTTGCTGGCCTCTACCGGCTGGTCTACGTCGTGTTCAACACCTTTTTCAACTTGCTGACCCAGGACGAACAGGTGCGCTGCTTCGAGCAAGTCGCTGCGCATCTCACGCCAGACGGCCGGTTCGTCATCGAGGCGTACACGCCGGCCTTTCTGCATCGGTTGCAGAACCAGCAGTATGTGGAGGCCGAGGCCATCGCAGTGGATGCCGTGCGGCTGGACCTGCTGCGTCACGACCCGGCGACCCAGATGATCAGCGAGAGCCATGTCACCCTGTCGGCGGCGGGTGTGCGGCTGAACCCGGTAGTGCAGCGCTACGCCTGGCCCAGCGAGCTGGATCTGATGGCGCGCATCGCTGGGCTGCGGCTGCAGCACCGCTGGGGCGGGTGGCAGCGGGAACTGTTCACCGCCAGCAGCCCGCTGCATGTTTCCGTCTACGCACGCTGAGGGTGCACCCGAGGCGGCACCCGTTCTGACGCAGAGACGCAAAGGCGCAGAGGTTCGCAGAGGAAAAACAGAGGAGTTCTATGGGTGCGTTCTCTGCGTTTCTCTGCATCTTTGCGCCTCCGCGTTGAAATGGGTGGTAGGTCGCCCTCTGGCTGCATCAAGAGGTCGAGAATGACCTCTGGGGGGACAAGCATGTCGCGCTTGACGAGTTCCTCTGAAAGGCGCCGAATGCGGTTGCCGGGCAAGTTCACGACCACGTCGAAGTCCCGCGTCGTGCGCAGTTCGGCATAGGCCCACACTGCCACGGCGCCGCCGATCAGGTACTCCAGCCCTGCGGCTTCGACTGCATCGAGGACAAGCCGGGCGAATTGTTCAAAGGTGAGTTGTCGCTTGGCGTCGTCTGCGTTCATA
>JAPKMV010000489.1 GCA_026645635.1 Caldilineaceae bacterium | reverse complement strand
CTCAAGCCCGCAGTCGGCTCCTGGGGGCGGCTGCTGAGTAAGATCAACGACCGCGAGGCCGCCGAGGCGATCCTGGAGCACAAGGAGACCCTCGGCTCCTACCACCACAGCATCTTCTACATCCAGGAGTACGTGCGCAAGCCCCTGCGCGACATCCGCGCCTTTGTGATCGGCGGCGAAACCATTGCCGCGATCTACCGCGCTTCGGAGCACTGGATCACCAACACGGCGCGCGGGGGCAAAGCCAGCAACTGCCCGGTCACACCGGAACTGAACGACATCTGCGTGCGCGCCGCCAACGCCGTGGGCGGGGGCGTGGTGGCCATCGACGTCTTCGAGGACCCGGAGCGGGGCCTGCTGATCAACGAGGTCAACTACACGATGGAGTTCCGCAACTCCATCGCGCCCACGGGCGTCAACATCCCGGCCAAATACGCCGACTTCTGCCTCAAAGTCGCTACCGAAGGCTGGGCCGCCGCCAATGGCTGGCAGAACGGTGGGCCGGTGCATCAGGTGGTGTCGCTGACAAGCTGAATTGTGAATGGTGAATCTTGAATTGTGAATTGTGAATTTTGGTGCGCGAGCGTCGGGAGCCATCATTCACAATTCACAATTCATAATTCAAACCTCTCCCCCGCCAGCCGCGCCACATGACTCCCTATCGCCAGCGACGCGGTGGCAGCCGGCGAAGGCGCATTGAGGACGTGGATCTGGCGGTAGGCTTCGACGATGTGGAAGTCGTCGAGCAGCTTGCCGTCCGGCGCCAGGGCCTGGGCGCGCACACCCGCGCCGCCGGGAACCAGGTCGTCTACCTCCAGGTCGGGCGTCAGCCGCTGCAGCGCACGCCAGAAGGCGTAGCGGCTGAAGGAACGGTAGATTTCGCCGCTGCCGGTGCGCCAGTAGCGGCCGGCCAATCGCCAGAAGCCGCCGTAGCTCAACGTGGACCAGGCGTCGCCGGGACGGAAGCTGAATTTGCCGTAGCCTTCGCGGCGCAGCGCCAGCACCGCGTTGGGGCCGGCCTCGATGCTGCCGTCGACGCGGCGGGTGTAGTGGACGCCCAAGAAGGGAAACTGCGGGTCGGGAACCGGGTAGACCAGCCCGCGCACCAGGTCGCGGCGCTCCGGGCGGATGGTGTAGTACTCCCCGCGGAAGGGCACGATGCGCACGCCGGGATCGACGCCGCAGCGCCGGGCGAAGCGGTCAGCCTGCAGCCCTGCGCACGCGATCAGGTTGCGGCACTCGATCTCCTCCATCTCCGTCTGGAGCACGAAGCGATCCGGCCGGCGCTGCACCGCCTGGATGCGCCGGTTCGTGCGCACGCGGCCGCCAGCCATCTGCACCTGGTGGGCGTAGGCTTCCGCCACCTGGCCATAGTCCACGATGCCCGTCTCCGGCGCCCACAGGCCGGCCAGCCCTGCGACGTGCGGTTCGTAGGCCCGCAGTTCGCCGGCGTCCAGCCGCTTCAGTTGCAGCCCGTTGGCCACACCCCGTTCGTACAGCGCATCCAGCCGCTGCAGCTCGGCGGGCGTCAGCGCCACGACCAGTTTGCCGCAGTTCTCGTGGGGAATGGCATGTTCCTGGCAGAAGGTGTATAGGCGCTGGCGGCCTTCCCGACACAGTTCTGCCTTGAGCGAACCGGGCCGGTAGTAGAGGCCGGCGTGGATCACGCCGCTGTTGTGGCCGGTCTGATGCGCGGCGACCTGCTTTTCCGCCTCGAGTACAATCACCGACGCGACCTGCTGTTCGGTGAGCAGCGCCAGCGCCGTCGCCAGCCCGACGATGCCGCCGCCGACAACTGCAATATCGTAGATCATAGTTATGTCCTCTCTACGTTTTTTGTTGTGATTGTACCATACTCCGGGTAGTCTGCAGGTTTTCTTGGCTTTGATTGGTTGTCCAACTTTGATCGATGTTATAAAATGTTGACAGATTAGTGCGATGACCGAGGAGAGTGAAGGATGAGCGCAACTGTCAACCATGTGAGCTTGAAACGCGCAGCGCAGGCGCTGGGCGTCCACGAACAGACGCTGCGCAGTTGGGAAAAGCGCGGCCTGATCCGCATGGTGCGGCTGCCGGGCAGCAATTATCGCCGCGTGCCGGTTGCAGAGCTGGAGCGGTTGACGCTGGCCATGCAGAACGCGGCAGCCCCGCTGCCGCTGTTGGTTCCACCCGATTGCAGCCCCGCCGCCGTCCAGCAGGCGCAGGAACTGGCAGAGAGCGTCTGTGCAGAGCTGGCCGATTGGGAAGAGACAACGACCTTCGACGAGCTTATGGCAGAACGCCGGGGGCGTGCATGGTTGCCCTAGACACCGACGTCCTCCTGTTGACCTTTGCCTATCACCGCGATGAACGCCAGACCGATAACGCGCTCTGTCTGGCGCTGGCCCAGGAACACACACCAGTCGTTACCATTTACAGCGTCATGGAGTTGCTGGGTCAACTTTCGTTCAACTTGCCCCCGGCTCGCCTTCGCCAGTGGCCGTCATGGCTGCAAAATCGTTACGGGCTGACGATTGTCTATCCGCCGACGGAGGGGGTGGACGCCGCAGCTTTTTTCGCAGCGGAATTTGTCGAGCGCCCACTGCACAAGATGCAGCAGCGCATGCCCTTCCTCGATACGCTGATCCTCAATCTGCTCGAGGCTGTTCCTGGCCTGGAGTTCTTTGTCACATGGAACGCCCGTCACTTTGCGGGCAAAACGGGCTTGCCGGTGCTGACGCCACGTCAGTACATCGCCCGCGCGGCCAGCAGCCGCGGGTAGTTCGTCCCCGGTGCAATCTGTCCCAGGAACGTCGGTCGCTGCGCGCCGGTGCAGGTGGGCACGTTGCCCGGCCAGCCGTGCCAGCAGAGATAGGCCAGCAGCGCAAAGGCCAGCGCCTCTTTGGCGTCGGAGTCGATGCCCAGCGCCTCGTGGGTCGTGAGCGGCACGGCGTAGCTCAGCCGCGCCTGCAACTGCCGGTCGATGGCGGCCATCAGCGCAGGATTGCGCGCGCCGCCGCCGCCCACCACCACCTCGGCCACCGGCCCCGGGGCAAAGCGGGCGTAGGCGTCGGCGATGGAGGCCGCGGTCAGTTCGGTGAGCGTCGCCGCCAGCTCGAGCGGACCGCCCTGCGCGGCGAACACTTCCGCTTGCCATGTGCGCGCCAGGTCGACGCTGAACAGCTCGCGTCCGGTGGTCTTGGGCGGCGGCGCGCTGAAAAATGGGTGCTCCAGCCACGCGGCCAGCAGCCGTTCGATCACCTGCCCTTCGCTGGCGAGTTCGCCATCACGGTCGAAGATCCAGGCGCCGCCGGTCGCCTCGCCTGCGGCCCAGTCGATCAGCGCGTTGCCCGGTCCCGTATCGAAGGCGAGCGGCGCCGCGTCCATACCCTGTGGCGGCAGGAAGGTCACGTTGCCGATGCCGCCGATGTTCTGCACCGCGCGCCAGCCGCCCGCATCCGCCGCGGGGCGGAGCAGGTGCCAGTCGAACGCGCTGACTAGGGGCGCGCCTTGCCCGCCCTCGGCCACGTCGGCCACACGGAAGTCGGCCACGGTGGTCACGCCGGTGCGCGCCGCGATCACCGCCGGCTCGCCGATCTGCAGCGTGCTGGTAACGCAACCGTCGGCCACGTCGTGCCAGATCGTCTGGCCGTGGCTGCCGATCAGGTCGACCGTGGCCAGGGGCAGGCCAAGCTCCGCCAGGGCCAACTGCACCGCCTCCGCAAAGGTCTCACCCAGGGCGAAGTTGGCGCGGCAGAGTTCCGCCGGCGGCGCCTGGTTGGCGAACAGGTCGAAGATCAGCCGGCGGCGCTCCTCCGGCCAGGGCACGGCGATAAAGCCGACCTGCTCCACGCGCAGCCCTGTGCCGCCCACATCCACCGGCGCGCCGTCGATAT
>JAPKMV010000488.1 GCA_026645635.1 Caldilineaceae bacterium | reverse complement strand
ATGACGATTGATCTTGGTCACGAATTGCACGAATTTTGACGAATGCGCACGAACCTTCATCCTTAATTCGTCGAAATTCGTGTCATTCGTGACCTTGCAATTCCGAAAACTCGATCACTCCACAGGAGGACAGCATGAATCCTGACGAAACGCTCGCCACCGCGCACCTGCCGGCCGCCGTCCTGGCGCGCAGCCGGGAACTGCCGATCAAGCCCGCGCCGGTGACGCTGACCGGCCGCTTTGTGCGGCTGGAACCGCTGGAAAATTGGCATGCCGCCGCGCTCTACGCCCTCTCCAACGGCAGCGCCATCGACCTGGCGGGCCGCACCTACCCCGCCTACGACGCCGACGCGTTGATCTGGCGCTATCTCTTCCAGACGCCCTTCCCCGACCTGGCAGCCTTTGAACGCTATGTCGCCGAGAGCATAGGCGGCGCCGACCGCCTGGTGCTCTGCGTCATCGAGCAGGAGAGCGGCCAACCGGTGGGCGTGGTCAACTTGATGAGCAACGTCCCCGCGTTCCTGCGCATCGAACTGGGCGGCATCTGGTACAGCCCGGTGGTGCAGCGCACCCAGGCCAACCTGGAAAGCACCTACCTCATGCTCGGCCATTGCTTTGGGCTGGGCTATCGACGCGTGGAGTGGAAGTGCGACAGCCGCAACGAGCGTTCGCGGCGATCCGCGCTGCGCATGGGCTTCACCTTCGAGGGCATCCAGGAGTATCACATGATCGTCAAAGGCCAGAGCCGCGACACGGCCTGGTTCCGCATCCTGGACCACGAGTGGCCGGCGGTGCAGGCGAGGTTGGAAACTATGTTGTACGGAGAATGACACAATGAAGCGCCTGATCCCTCTACTCTTTGCGATGATTCTGCCCGTGAGCGGCTGCGTCGCACCGTTGAAGTCGTTGGCGAGGTTGCCTGCGCCCCAACCAACGCTCGACCCAACAACCCAGGCGATCACCGCTGCGGTGCAAGCCGCCGATGAACCGACCATCACGGCGTACACATCGCCGGACGGCCAGTGGCGCGTCGAACTCGCGATCTTTGCGTGTGCGCCAACAGACACCGGCGATGTCTACGCCTACGAAACCGTGAGCCTCGCCCGCCCGGAGGCTGCCGCTATCGTCGACAGCCAATTGATCAACTGCGGCGGGCTGGGCGCTTACGGCTTCGATGGCCTCCTATGGTCGGCGGACAGCCGCTACTTCTACTACACGACCGCGCGCGAAGGCGTCCCTGACGGCTGCGGCGACTGGCAGCCGCCGCTCCGGCGGGTGGATGTCACAGCCGGCGCCAGCGAAGATGTGCGCGTCAGTGCAGATTCCCCCGACGCTGCCGCGCTCACCGCCTGGGTGGAACAGCAACGGGTGGAGCGTTCGTGTCAGCTCAGCACGGCCGCGATAATCCCCTGATAACCGCGCGCCGCGGCCAGCAGATCGGCAATGGCCAGCCGCTCGTCGATGACGTGCGCGTCGTGCTCTTCCGCCGGGCCAAAGCCGATGGTGGGCACGCCCGCCCGGCCGGCGCTGTAGGCGGCGTTGGTGCAGAAGCGATAGGCGGACAGGTCCGGCTGCAAACCCGCGCCGTGCAGCCCGGCCAGCGCCTGCGCCACGAACCAGTGGTCTTCGTCGAAGAGCCAGGCGGGGAAGAACTTCTCAGTCTGGAAGACGCGCCCGGTGTAGGCGGCGTATTCGCCCAGACCGATCGCTGCCTCCAACTGCACGCCCGACTGCGCGGCGATTTCGCTGAACGGCGCCAGTACAGCCGCGGCTGTCTCGCCTGGCAGCAGCCGCCGGTCGTAGGTGACGCGGCAGAGGCTGGGAATCACCGAGTGGCCGGGGTACGGCTCGGAGATGATGTCGGTCAGCGCCAGGATCGCCGGCCCCATCAACGGCGAGGCATCCAGTTCGATGCGCTCCGCGGCGGCGATGACGCGCATCATGTCCAGCACCGCGCTGCGCCCCAACTGCGGCGACGAGGAGTGCGCCGGGCGGCCGATGGTGCGCAGGTGGATCTCGGCGCGGCCGCGACCGCCGCGGGCCAGGTTCAGCCCGGTCGCCTCGCCGATGACCACGCAGTCGGGCGGGTAGGCGGCCATCACATCCGCCAGCGCTACGCCCTCGAGCACCTCCTCCAGCGGCGACGCGCTCACCACGACCCGCCCGTGGAGCGTGCGGCGCTCCAGGCTGGCCGCCGCGTGCACCATCGCCGCAATGGCGCCCTTCATATCCGCGCCGCCGCGGCCATAGAGCTTGCCGTCCTCGATCGCCCCGCCAAAGGGGTCGCGCGTCCACGGCACGCCGGGCGCAATGCCCACGGTGTCGGTGTGCCCGTCGAGCAAGATGGTCTTGCCCGGCGCCGCGCCCTGGATCACGCCGATCACGCTGCCGTTGCCGTCCACCTCGACGGTGTCGAAGCCCAGCGCCCGCATCTCGTCCGCCACGCGCGCCGCCGCCGCCTGCTCTTCGCCGCTGAAGCTGCGCGCCCGCACCAAGTCTTGTGTAAATGTGATGAGTCGTTGTTCGTCCATAGTGAGAGGTATTCTAATCTCCTAATCTCTTAATCTCTTAATCGCTGCGATTAAGAGATTAAGAGATTAGGAGATTGGTTTCCTCTGGCGTTTTGGTTTCCGGCCTGGGTTGCGCTAGACTCCAGGATCAGCAATCAAGTGCATTCACCAACTGCGCAAGTTGAAGGGAACTGCAGCATGAACCAGCGCGAGAAGATTTACAGCGTGCTTGGCCCGCTTGTGGGCGTCATCCTTGCCTATTTTGTCTACACGTCGATGGTGGATTTCCTGCATCAGGGTCAGGCGGCGATCATTGCCGAGCAGACTGCCGCCGCTGATGCGGAAGCTCAGGCGGCCGCCGAAGCCGAGGCCCAAGCTGCCGCCGATGCGGAAGCCGCAGCCGCAGCAGCCGCGCCCACAGAACCAGCCGCCGATGTCGCCGCGACTGCGGAAGTGACAAAGACCGTCGCCGCCGAGGCCACCGCGCCACTCACCGACACGGTGGAAGCCGCACCGACAGAGGCCGTCACCGATACGGTGAGCGCCGAAGCCGCAGTGCCGGTCACCACCACGGTGGAGACTGCACCCGCCGATGTTGCACCGGCGGAAGCCGTCACCGACACGGTGAGCGCCGAAGCCGCAGCGCCGGTCACCACCACAGTCGAGACTGCGCCCGCTGAGGTTGCACCGGCAGAGGCCGTCACCGATACGGTGAGCGCCGAAGTCGCACCGGCGGAAGCCATCACCGCCACCAACACCGTGACGACAGCGCCGTAAGGCAGGAAAGTCGCGCAAGACAATCTCCAATCTCTAATCTCCAATCTCAACTGAGATCATGAGATTGGAGATTAGAGATTGGAGATTTTTTACCGCAGCCCACTCCGCAGCACCTGGCGATACGCCGCAATCCGCTCCCGGCGCAGGGGGGGCTGGCTGCGCAGCAGCCATTTGGCGGCCTCGATCCCGATTTGAAGGCGATATTCCCAGAGCAGGTAGCGGCGCAGCAGTTCGCTCCAGCCAGGGCCGAACCACTTGGCCCAGTAGCGCACTTTGCTCGTGTTGAAGTGGATGTGGCGCGCGGCCACGACCTGCTCGCTGCTCTTGCCCTCGTAGTGAATCACCACGGCTGCGGGGATGTAACGCACGCGCCAGCCCGCGGCGCGCAGGCGGCAGCCCAGGTCCATTTCCTCGCTGTACATGAAGAAACGCTCGTCGAAGGGGCCGGCCGCGATGCGCACCTGTTCCAGCGCGGCGCGGCGGCAGAGCAGCGCCGCGCCCACCAGCCAGTCGACGTCGTGGGCAAAGGTCGCCGGCCAGCCGGCCATGTGCAGCCGCCGCGCCCAGGGGTTGCCCGGCCAGGCGCGGCCCAGCCAGG
>JAPKMV010000487.1 GCA_026645635.1 Caldilineaceae bacterium | reverse complement strand
CCTCGCCGTCGCGCACGATGGCCTGCGCCAGTTCCGTGCAGAGGTCGGCGAGCATGGCAGCAAATGCTGCGTACTCAGGGCTGTCGGCGGCGACGATCTCCTCATTGTCGGCCAGGCCGTTGGCCAGCACCAGCACCGTGTCGTTGGTGCTCATGTCGCCATCCACCGAGATGCGGTTGAAGCTGCGGTCGGCCGCGGCCTGCAGCGCCTGCTGGAGCAGCGGCTGCGCAATGAACGCGTCGGTGGCGATCACGCTGAGCATCGTCGCCATGTCCGGGTGGATCATGCCGGCGCCCTTGGCGATGCCGGTGGCGGTCACGGTGCGGTCGCCGATGACCGCGCTGCGGCTGACCAGCTTGGGCCGCGTGTCGGTGGTCATGATCGCCTGCGCGGCCGCGCCCCAGCCATCGGGCGCCAACTGCTGCACCACGGCGGGGATGCCGGCCAGCAGCTTTTCCATGGGCAACTGCGGGCCGATCACCCCGGTGCTCATCACGAAGACGGAGTGCTCGTGCGCGCCCAGCGCCTGTGCCGTTGCCTCGGCGCTGAGCCGCGCGTTCACGTCGCCCTGGACGCCGGTGCAGGCGTTGGCGCAGCCCGCGTTGATCAGCACCGCCTGGGCCGCCTCCGGGTAGAAGGCCAGCAACTGGCGGTCATAGAGCACCGGCGCGGCGGGGAACAGGTTGCGCGTGAAGACACCCGCGGCGCGGCAGGGCACGCGGCTGGCCACCAGCGCCAGGTCCGCCGCGCCCGACTTCTTGATCCCCGCCGCGACCGCGCCGGCGTCGAAGCCTGTTACGATGTGAGTCATGGTGTTCCTCCCGGAAGGGGATTGGAGATTGGAGATTAGAGATTAGGAGATTGAGAGATTAAGAGATTTCGCGATCTTGCCCGCTGTTCTCTCCAATCTCTCAATCTCTCAATCTCCTAATCTCTGTCCTTAGTCCCGCTTAAAATCCTCGTAATCCACCTCATCGTACTCGCTGACGCCCGGCCCCTGGACGCGCAGCATGGCTTCGACTTTGAGGGGCAGGCCAAAGAGCTTGATGAAGCCTTCGGCGTCGGCCTGGTTGTAGACATCATCTTCGTCGAAGGTGACATAATCTTCGCGGTAGAGGCTGTAGCGGCTCTTGCGCCCGGCCAGGATGATGTTGCCCTTGTAGAGCTTGAGCCGCACGGTGCCGGTGATATTGCGCTCGGTGAATTCGACAAAGGTGCTCAGCGCCTGGCGCAGCGGCGTAAACCACTGGCCGTTGTAGACCAGTTCGGCGAACTTGAGGCCGACCATCTGCTTGAAGTGCAGCGTCTCCTTGTCCAGGCAGAGCTGCTCCAGCGCGGCATGGCCCTTGTAGAGCAGCGCGCCGCCGGGCGTTTCGTAGACGCCGTGGCTCTTCATCCCCACCAGCCGGTTCTCCACGATGTCGACGCGACCGATGCCGTGGCGCGCGCCGATGGCGTTGAGCGCCTGCACGATGCCTACCGGGCCGTGCGCCACGCCGTTGACCCGCTCAGGAATGCCCTTGCGGAAGTAGATTTCCACGTATTCGGGTTCGTCGGGCGCGTCGAGGGGGTCGGTCGTCCACTCGAACATGTCCTTGGGCGGCTCATTCCACGGGTCTTCCAGCGGGCCGCCCTCATTGCTCAGGTGCCAGAGGTTCTTGTCCTGGCTGTAGATGCGCTCCATCGTCGCCTTGACCGGTACGTTGTGCTCGGCGGCGTAGTCCAGCGCATCGCGGCGCCCGCGGATGTCCCACTCGCGCCACGGCGCAATGATGCGCAGCCGGGGGTTGAGCGCCATCACCGTCAGCTCGAAGCGCACCTGGTCGTTGCCCTTGCCGGTGGCGCCGTGGGCGACGGCGTCCGCGCCCTCCATCTCGGCGATCTCCACCAGCTTCTTGGCGATGAGCGGGCGGGCGAAGGAGGTGCCCAGCAGATAGTCGCGCTCGTAGATGGCGCCGGCCTGCATGGTGGGGAAGACGTAGTCGGTGAGGAACTCCAGGCGCAGGTCTTCGACATAGCACTTGCTGGCGCCGGAGGCCAACGCCTTTGCCTCTAATCCGGCCAGTTCATCCTCCTGGCCGAGATTGGCGCAGAAGCAGATGACTTCACAGTGGTAGTTGTTCTTGAGCCAGGGCACGATGATGCTGGTGTCCAGCCCGCCCGAATAGGCGAGGACGCATTTCTTGATGGTGGGTCTGGCCGATTTGGTGGTCATGGGTGTGCGTTCCTTTGAATCAATCCCGGTTTGACGACAACAAAAAACGCCACTCGGATCACTCCGATGTGGCGTGGAGAAGCGAACAAACGCACGGCGCTGGGCAGGCGACAGGGCTTACACCCCGCCTGCTATCGACTCTGCTGTCCGCTTCTGGCGGACGACCTCCTGCTACACGACATGCCTGCGCCCCAATCTCCAGTCTCTAATCTCTCAATCGCACAATCTCTCAATCTTCAGAGATTAGGAGATTGTCGCTCCTGAGTATAACTGCGCTCGAAACAGTCGTCAAAGATTGATGCCGCACTCGTACCATTATCTGTGGCGCCTCGTGATATAATGGCGGTGTGTGAAAATCTGCACAAACTTTGCCTGAGCTTTGTGTCATTAAAGGACAAGATTATGCTGCAACCAGCAAACCTCTCACTCGAAGAAATGGGCGACCTGGCCGCCATCATCCCGGCCGCCGACCCGGAAGTAAAACTGAGCTACCGTGCCATCCCAGAGTTTGATCGCGCCAATCGACGCTCGATCATTCCTGTTTGCGAGCCAACCCTGGGCGGCAACGAGCTGAAATATGTGCAACAAGCCATCGAAACCAACTGGATCTCCTCCGCCGGCAAGTTCATCAGCGATTTTGAGGCGCAGTTTGCCGCGTACTGCGGCGCCAAGTACGGCATCGCCTGCGCCAACGGCACCGTGGCTATGCACCTGGCGATGGCAACGCTGGGGCTGGAAGCGGAGGATGAGGTGATCATCCCCACCTTCACCATGATCGCCACCGCCAACGCCGTCACCTACTGCGGCGCCAAACCGGTGCTGGTGGACATGGAGCCGGATTACTGGCAGATGGACTTGAACCAGGTGGAGGCGAAGATCACCCCGCGCACGAAGGCGATTGTGCCGGTGCACATCTACGGCCATCCTACAGACATGGACCCGCTGCGGGAGTTGGCCCACAAACATGGCATCCTGGTCATCGAAGATGCGGCGGAGGCCCACGGCGCCGAGTACAAAGGCCGCCGCGCCGGCAGCCTGGGCGACGCTGCCGGTTTCAGCTTCTACGGCAACAAGATCATCACCACCGGCGAAGGCGGCATGGTGACGACGAGCAACCGTGACATTGCCCGCCTGGCCTGGAATCTGCGCGACCACGCCTTCAGCCACGAGCGCCACTTCTGGCACAAGTTCGTCGGCTTCAACTACCGCATGACCAATTTGCAGGCGGCGGTGGGGCTGGCGCAGGTGGAGCAGTTGGACAGCTTCGTGGCCGCGCGGCGGCAGCACGCGCTGGAATACAACTGCCGGCTGAGCGCGATCCCCGGCATCCGCACACCGGCGGAAGCGCCCTGGGCCAAGAATGTCTACTGGATGTACGGCATCCTGGTCGATGAAGACGAGTACGGCATGAATCGCGACCAACTGCGCAAGGCGCTGGCCGAGCGCGGCATCGAAACGCGCACCTTCTTCATCCCGATGCACTGCCAGCCGGTCTACTGGCAGCAGTTCCGAGGCGAACGCTACCCCGTGGCGGAAGATCTCTGCCGCCGCGGTTTCTACCTGCCCTCGGCGTCGTCGCTGTCGCTGCACGAAATCGAGTATGTGACCGATGTCATTCGCGAGGTTTGCCCGGCGATGAGAGGGTGAAAGGGTGAGGGGGTGAGAGGGTGATGATTCA
>JAPKMV010000486.1 GCA_026645635.1 Caldilineaceae bacterium | reverse complement strand
AGGTGCAGCCCCCAGAAGACCCACCAGTAGGGTCCGGTCAGGATCGTCATCACCGCGCTGGTTTTGGCGGGCACCGAGGCGTAGAGCGCCGTGGTGTACTCCGCCCATTCCAGCAGCAGCAGCACGCCGAGCAGGACGAGCATCACCAGCCCCAGCATACGCGCCGCCCGCTGGTTCATGGCGCCGAAGATCAGCGCGCCCGCCGCCACCAGGCTGACGCCAAAGAGCGCCGCCTCCACCAGAAAGAGGATCGGCGTCAAGCCCGATTCCCACAGTGCGCGTGCGCCGACCACGCCGAAGAGCGCGCCCTCGGCGCCGGCAAAAGCGATGGCGAAGAGGAACGCGATCCAGGAGAAGCGCTCCATGAATTTCGGAATCACGCCCTTGCGCGTGATGAAGAGACCGACCACCAGGATCAGCCCGTAGATCACATAGAACCAGGACATCCAGCCCATGATCGACGTCCACGAGGTCTGCACCATCAGCTTCCAGAAGCGGAAGGGATGGCCCAGATCGAGCCAGACGTTGGTCATGCCGGCGGCGAACGCGCCAAAGGCGACGAGCATCGCCAGCCGCGCCAGGCCGTAGTACTCGGTCTTGCGCAGGGTGAAGATGACGGCGGCAAAGCCGAACGCGCCCGCCGATGCGCCGATCAGCGCCACGTAAGCCGCAATCCACAGACCCCACGGCACGTAGGAGCCATAGCTGGCCGCGGCGTGCCCTTCGGTGAAGCGCAGATAGAGACCGTAGGCGCCGGCAGCCAGGCAGACGATTGTCAGCGCCCAGGCTACCCACTGGATCCAGTTCTGACTTTTGACTTCGTTCCCAGGCATGGGAGTCGCTAAAGTTGTCATTTGGGTTGCCTCCCTAGACCAGATAGAAGACTTTGGGTTTGGTGCCGAGTTCTTCCTTCAGCACAACGGCGTTGGGCTGAGCCGCCATCTCTGCCACCAGACTGTCGGCGTCGTTGAGGTCGCCGAAGTAGTTGGCGACGCCGATGCAGGTGGTGACGCACATGGGCAGCGCGCCCTGCTCCAGCCGGTGCAGGCAAAAGTGGCACTTGCGCGCATTGCCGATGGGCGACTCGTCGCTGCCGGGCACGCGGGCGTGTTCGACGCCGTACTCGTAGTTGGGCAGCAGCTCGTAGACCTCCTGCTCCGGCGTGTTTTCGGTGTAGGTGTAGCCCACATCGAAGGTGCGTGCCGAGTAGGGGCAGGCGGTGATGCAGTAGCGGCAGCCGATGCACTGTTCGTAGTCGATGGCGATGATGCCGTCGGGGCGGGTGTAGGTGGCGTTGACCGGGCAGACCGGCACACACGGCGGCTCTTCGCACTGCATACACGGGCGGGGCATGAAGCGCCGCGTCACGTTGGGGTAGGTCCCGATCTCCTGATCGAGCACGGGGCGGTAGACGACGCCGGGCGGGAGCTTGTTCTCGGCCACGCAGCTCAGCGTGCAGGCGTGACAGCCCACACACTTGCGCGTGTCGATGACCATGCCCCAGCGCCGCTCGCCTTCCGGTTTCTCCAGTGCGCGGCGGATGTCCTCCTGCATGCGCACCAGCAGATTTTCCTTCTGTACGATGTCAGCCATAGGAATACCTCACGGTTGATGGATTGGAAACAGGACAGCCGGACGCCAAAATGCGCCGGCGGATTGCCTGCCCGCCAGTGTAGGCGAACCGTGAGATGGTTTGTATCAGGGAAAGTTTGGAACCCTGTCAGGGAATGCTTGAGGGTTTGTGGGGCATTGTCAGGGAGTTCCCCGACAACAGTGGCTATTCGTGGGTCGGGCTTAGCACCTGTAATCCTGCAACGCGGGTGAACTCGTCAACATTGAACGTCATTACTTTGTACCCGAATGCCAACGCCGATGCTGCGATCAACAGATCATGGGCGCCGATCATCTCACCGCGCACCTGCAATTCTGCCCAAATACGTGCATGGTGATGGGCAACCTCCAGATCGATCAGAATAATCGGAAACAAATCCAGGATGAAGCTCACAAACTGCTGTCGCTTACTCGCCTGCTCCACTGTTTTGGCGCGCTGGATTCCGTGCAACATCTCGCTTGCCGTGATGACACTGATCGCCACCGATTCGTCTTCGCTGCCAGTAAGCACGTCTTGCAGCCGCAAGCGGCCCCGTTCAGCAGCAACCAACACGCTACTGTCGATCAAGAGTCCCATGGCGTATCTTCCGGCATCGTGAAGGCCGCGCGCATGTCAGCCAAGTCCTGCTCCCAATTCGCTGCATCATCCGGATCCAAGCGCGGTCTGTTTTCCCAGCGCCTAAGCAACTCCACAGTTGAGAGCGTCTTGTCAGACCCGGTCAATTGAGCAACGACAACGCCACCGCGCGTAAGCAGGTAGGTTTGCCCCTGGTAATAGACACGATTGATCACGTCAGAAAAGTTGCGCGATGCTTCTGTTACAGAAATCACTTGATGCACAGCCTGCCTCCTCATAGAGTATGGTCTTCCAGCTAAATGATAATCGGATTATCATACATGTCAAGCAGCCTTGAGGACAAGACTCAGATCAAGCATCTTCATTTGCTTCCGCCTTCTGCAGCATCCCCAACTCCAGCGCAAAGCGCACCAGAGCGGTGCGCGTCTGCAAGCCCAACTTGTCCATCATGCGCGACTTGTAGGTTTCGACCGTCTTCACGCTGAGCGCCAGCTTGTCGGCGATCTCGGCGTTGCGATAGCCCAGCGCCACCAACTCGAAAACCTCTGCCTCACGCTCGCTAAGCAACTGGAAGCGTTTGGCGGCGTCCGTCGGTTCGTCGCCCGGTGCGGGTGCGGACGACGGCTGATCAGGCGTTGCCAGCGCGCGAGCGTGCATCGGGTGCAGATAGACGCCGCCTTGTCCCACCGTGCGGATCGCCGTGAGCAGCTCCTTGCCCGCCGACTGCTTGAGCACATAGCCCGCCGCCCCGCCTGCCATCGCCTGGCGCAGGTACTGGGCGTCGTCGTGCATGGTGAGGATCAGCACGCGGCTGGCGGGCGCCTGCACCCGCATCTGCTCCAGCGCCTCCAGCCCGTTGATGCCCGGCATGTTGATGTCGAGCAGGATCACATCCGGCTGAAGCAGCGCAGCCTGGCGCACCGCGGCGTGACCGTCGCCGGCCGTGCCCACGACCTGCATGTCGCCCTCGGCGTTGAGCATCGCCTCCAGCCCGGCTTGCAGCACGGCATGATCGTCGGCGAGCAAAATGCGAATCTTGTTCACAGCGGAAGCTCCACGTAGACGGTGGTGCCTGCGGGGCTGCTTTCGATGTCCACCGTTCCGCCCAGCAGTTCGGCGCGTTCGCTCATGCCGAAGATGCCGACGCTGCTCTGCCGCCGGCGTGCGTGTGCTACATCGAAGCCGGCGCCGTTGTCCTCGACAATCGCCTGGACAGTGTTGGCGCGGCGGCTGACGAGCACGCTGATCATGTCGGCTTTGCCGTGGCGGGCGGCGTTGGTCATTGCCTCCTGCACGATGCGATAGAGCGCGATCTCAACTGTTGCCGGCAGGCGTGCGGGCAGGTCGCAATGCAAATCAACCGCAGTGGACGGGTGAGCGCGCGTAAATTCGGCGACATAGCGTTCGAGGGCGGGAGCCAGGCCCAGGTCGTCGAGCAGGCTGGGGCGCAGTTCGCGGCTGAGGATGCGCACCTGTTCCAGCGTTTCGGCGGCGGTGCTGCATAGCTCCTCCGTGTGCGACTGAACCGCCGTCGGGTCGTCGCCGCGCGGGGCGGTGCGCATCCCGACCATGAGCGAGGTGAGCATCTGGCCCACGCCGTCGTGCAGCTCGCGGGCGATGCGCTTGCGTTCCTCTTCCTGCGCCGTGATCAGCTTCTGGAGCAGCATCGTGCGCGCTTGCTCCTTGTCGGCAACCGCGCGCTGGC
>JAPKMV010000485.1 GCA_026645635.1 Caldilineaceae bacterium | reverse complement strand
CAATCCGCGTCATCCGCGTGCCATTGCAACTGACTAAACGGCTACGGCGCCGGTGCAGCCGTACTGAACCGTCCTGCCTTGACCACACAAACGGAGTGAATGTTGTGAACCTATCACTGCCCTTTCACGTCGCCGACGGCATGATCGCCGGCCATCGCCCAATGGAGCGCCACCTGCGCGATGTCGCCGCCGCCTTCGCCGACCAGGCTGCCGCCGCCAACCTGGCCGCGGACAATCCGCTGCTCTACTATGTGACGATGATCGACGAACACAACGGCGTCGGCGCGCTGCACTATGCCCTGGGCGTGCTCCTGCCCGGCAAGGTCGGCGCCGAGTACTACATGACCAAAGGCCATCTCCACGCCTGGCGCCCCGCGGCTGAAGTCTACATCGGCCTGGCGGGCCAGGGCATGATGCTCCTGGAGCACGCGGAGACCGGCGAGTGCTCCACTGCGCCGCTGGCGGCCAACACGGTCGTCTACGTGCCCGGCCACATGGCGCACCGCACGGTCAACACCGGCAGCGAGCCGTTGGTCTACTGGGGCATCCTCTCCAGCGACGCCGGCCACGACTACGGCGCGGTGGGCGAACGCAACTTCCGCCAGGTGGTCGTCGAGGTGGACGGCCAACCGGTAGTGATGGAGCGCGCCGACTTCCTGGCCAGGCTGGAGGCGCAGCGATGACCAACTATGTCACCAAGCCAATTCCAGCCAAAAAGCCACCGGTGGGTCTCACCGTGCGGCCCTGGGGGTCGTTCAAGCAGTACGCGTTCAACGAAGAGACCACCGTCAGCCTGATGACCGTCGCGCCGGGGATGCGGCTCAGCCTCCAGTCGCACACCGGCCGCGCCGAGTTGTGGATCATCCTAGACGAGGGCTGCGAGGTGCAGGTGGGCGAGGAGATCCTCCATCCCCACGCGGGCGACGAGGTCTGGATCCCGGCCAACACCCAGCACCGCCTGGCCAGCCGCGGGCCGCAGGTGCGCGTGTTGGAGGTGGCCTTTGGCAACTGGCAGCAGGCGGACATCACCCGCTACGCCGACGATTTCCAGCGACCAGCACAGGGAGAATCCGCATGACGCTGCCAACACCGTGGCGCAAGACCACGCAGCACCTCCTGCCGGCGCGAGCAGCCGAAGCCAACCGGGACGCGCCCCCCGCCGCGTACAACATCTACCCGGCGCATGACCTGGGCGCCGGCGCGATCGAAGGCGGCTTCCCCGCGCTGGCCCAGCGGCTGGCCGGCGCCGTCCAGGTGACGATTGACGGCTACCCCGGCGTGCTCTGGGCGGATTTCCGCGACCGGCTCGACGCCGCGCTCGGTGCACTCGGCGTGCGCGCCCGCTGGCACGACGTGGCCGCTGCGCTCCAGCCGCCCGCGGCCATCGACACGCTGATCGCACCCTTTCTGGGCGGCGACGACCCGATCTTCGGCACGCGCTTCACCGGCAGCCTGGCCGACTTCTTCGACGCAACTGCGCTGGGCGCGCTGAGGTCTGACCCGCAGGCCAGCCTGAACATCCTCTACGGGTGCGGCGCGGCGCTGGCCGGCTGGGCGGGGACGCTGGTCTACGTGGACGTGCCGAAGAACGAGATCCAGTTCCGCCAGCGCGCCGGCAGCGTCACCTGCCTGGGCGCGGCGGCGCCGCTCGCCCCCAAACCGGCCTACAAGCGCAGCTACTTTGTGGATTGGGTGGCCGCCAACCGTCACAAACAGGAACTCCACGCCCGGATCGACTGGATCGTGGACGGGCAGCGGCCGGAGGAGATCACCTTCGCGCGCGGGGATGCGCTGCGCCGCGGGCTGACGCAGCTTGCCGCCAGCTTCTTCCGCGTGCGGCCCTGGTTCGAGCCGGGGCCGTGGGGCGGCCAGTGGATTCGCCAGCACATGCCGCAGCTTGCTCAGGACGTGCCCAACTATGCCTGGTCCTTCGAGCTGATCGTGCCGGAGAATGGCCTGCTCTTTGCCAGCGACGGCTGGCTGCTTGAGATCTCCTTCGACTTTCTCATGCACCACGACGCGCCCGCCATCCTCGGCGAGAGCGCGGCGGCCTTTGGCTGCGAATTCCCGATCCGCTTCGACTTTCTCGACACCTTTGCAGGCGGCAACCTGTCGGTGCAGTGTCACCCGCGCCCCGAGTACATTCGCCGCCACTTCGGCGAAACCTTCACCCAGGACGAGACCTACTACATCCTGGAGGCCGGGGCGGGCGCACGCTGCTACCTGGGCTTCCGGGAAGACATCGACCGGGCCGCGTTCCGCGCCGCGCTGGATGACAGCTTCGCCGACGCTACGCCGGTCGATGTGGATCGCTTCGTGCAGTCACACCCGGCGCGCAAACATGACCTGTTCCTGATCCCCAACGGCACGATCCACTGTTCCGGCATCGACACGCTGGTGCTGGAGATCAGCGCCACGCCCTACATCTTCACCTTCAAGATGTATGACTGGATGCGTCTCGATCTCGATGGCCGTCCGCGCCCGCTCAACATCGACCGCGCCTTTGCGAACCTCTACTTCGACCGCAAGGGCGCCCGTGTCCAAGAGGAGTTCATCTCCAAACCCTATGAACTGGCGGGCGGCGCCGGCTGGGAGCTGATCCACCAGCCCACGCACCGCCACCATTTCTATGACGTCCATCGCTACAAAATCACGGGCAGCGTCGAGGTGGTGACCGATGGCTCCTGCCACGTGCTGAGCCTGGTCGAGGGCAAATCCGTGCTGCTGGAAACCGCCAACGGCGCGCGCCAGCGCTTTCACTACGCCGAAACCTTCGTCGTGCCGGCCGCGGCCGGTTCCTACCGCCTCATCAGCGAGGACGGCGCGGAGATTCAGGTCGTCAAAGCCTTTGTCAAGCCGCGGTCGGCATGGGTTGAAGGGGTGGTGGCGTAGAATGGCGCGCACATTCCTCGGCATCGACGGCGGCGGCACCAAGACCCAGGCCGCGATCTGTGACGAAACCGGCCGCGTGCTGGGCGTCGGGCTGAGCGGCGCGTCGGGCATCGACAGCGCAGGCGCAGAGGCCGCGGCCGTGAGCATCGCTGCGGCCATCGCCGCTGCGCGGGCGCAGGCCGGGCTGGCCGCAGCGCCCTTTGCCGCCGCCTTTTTCGGCATGGCGGGCGTCGTCTCCGCCGCGGATCAGGCCGTCGTCCACGGCATCGCCCGCAGCCTGGCGCTGGGCGACGCCGTCCAGGTCGACCACGACATCCGCATTGCGCTGGCCGGCGGGCTGGCCGGGCGTCCCGGCATCGCCCTGATCGCGGGCACCGGCTCATCCTGTTTCGGCATCAACGCCGCGGGCGAGCGCTGGCAGGCCGGCGGCTGGGGTCACCTGATCTCCGACGAGGGGAGCAGCTACTGGCTTGGCTGGAACGCCATCCGCCTGGCCGCAGGCGCGTGCGACGGGCGCTGGGCGACGGCGCTGCGCGCACCGGTGCTGCGCCAGCTTGGCATCGACGACAGCGCCGACCTGCATCAGCGGCTCTACACCCAGGGTATCAGCAAGCAGGAGATCGCCGGCTTCGCCCCGCTGGTGGTGGCGGCAGCCAGCGCGGGCGACCTGCCGGCGCAGCAGTTGATCGGCCAGGGGATGGACGAACTGGCGCAGATGGCAGCGGCGGTAGCGCGGCAGCTCGGCTGGCAGGACGCGCCCTGCGCCGTGACCCTGACCGGCGGTCTCTGGCGCGCGGGCGAGGCGGTGCTGGCGCCGTTCCGCCATGCGCTGGCCGCGCGGCTGCCCCAGGCGACGGTCGTCATGCCCGCGCTGCCGCCGGTGCTCGGCGCATGCGTGCTGGCGCTGCAAGGCGCGGGCGTGGCGGTGGATGAGGGTGTCTTGCAAAACCTGGGTGGAGGTGGAATAGACCGCGGATGAGACGGATTTGGCGGATTCTCGCGGATTTTTGATTTCAT
>JAPKMV010000484.1 GCA_026645635.1 Caldilineaceae bacterium | reverse complement strand
GTGAACTACTCCGGGCTGGACTTCGAGATTCAGCAGCGGCCCGCCGACACCCCGGCGATGGCCAACCGCGACCCCAGCCTGGCCTACAACTTCCCGGTGCCGGAAGGCAGCGCCATCCGCTTTGGCATGGCCGCGATCAAGAATGTGGGCGAAGGCCCCGTTCAGGTGATCATCGCAGCCCGCAAGGAGGGCGGCCCCTTCCGCAGTTTGGAAGAATTCTGCGACCGCGTCGACCTGCGCCAGGTCAACAAGCGCGCGCTGGAATGTCTGATCAAGGCCGGCGCGCTCGACCGCTTTGGCCGGCGCAGCCAGTTGCTCGCCGTGCTCGACCCGATGGTGAGCCAGTCCGCCGAGGTGCACGACGCGCGCGACAGCGGTCAGCTTTCCATGTTCGACCTGCTGGGCGGCAGCGGGGAAAAAATGCATGTCAGCCCGATCCGCCTGCCCGACATCGAAGAAGTGAAGGGCAAAGAGAAGCTGCAATGGGAGAAAGAACTCTTGGGCGTCTACTCGATCAGCCATCCGCTGCTGCAAATCGGCGTGGACTTGCAACAGGCGGTCACCTGTTCCTGCGCCGAACTGGATGAACGTTACGACGGCAAAGGCGTGGCGCTGGCGGGCATCATCACCAACGTGCGCACGCTCAACACCAAAAAAGGCGACCCCATGGCCTTTGTCCAACTGGAAGATTTGCAGGGCGGCTGCGAGGTGGTCTTCTTCCCCAAAACCTACGCCGACCAGCGCGAGAAACTCCAGCCCGACGCGGTGGTGATCATCAAGGGCAAGGCGCAGACGCGCGAGGGGCGCACCAGCCTGCTTGCCGAAACCGTGCAGACCCACTTCGACAAGATCGTGGCCGTCGCCGATGCGTCGCTGCCGCCGACCCCGCTCTTTGCCGGGCTGCCCACGGTGAACGGTGTGGCTGCCGGCAACGGTGACGGCTGGGACGACGGTCTGCCGGGCGACGGCGAGTTCATGGACGGCGAGGCCAGCCCCTTCCGCGACGAGATTCCCACGTTCCTGCGCGATGTAGCGGCGCCGCCGCCGTTGGTCATCGCCGAAACGCCGGCCAGCCTGGTGATTGCCGCCGCAGCTCCAGCGGATGAGGAGGAAGCCGTCAACGAGCCGGCGGAGACCGTCGCACCGAGCGTGGTGCAGCCGGCGCCAACTGCGCCCGTGACGACGCCATCCGTGCCGCCTGCGCTTCCACCGATCGCCGCGACCGAATCGACGCCGCGCCCGCTCCCGATGGCGGAGCCGTCGCCGCCGAAGCCAGATGCGCCGGCGCCTCCCGCCGAGCCGGCTCGCCCGCTCACTTCTTCACCGGCGCGCAATGGCCATGCCGCCGCCCGCCGTCTGGTGATCACCTTCCGCCGCTCCGGCAATTTGGAGCGCGACAAGTTTCGCCTGCGCGAGATCTATGACCTGGTGCGCGACGCCAAAGGCCGCGATACATTTGCCATCCGCATCATCGACGGCGCCAAATCGGCGGAATTGGCCTTCCCCAACGATGCCTGCTCGATCAACGAGCATCTGGAAACCCAGCTCAAACGCCACTTCAAGGTGGAGATCAGCGTGGAGAGTGCTGCGCGTTAGCGACAATCTCATTCTATCGGCGAGTTAGCCAGATTCCTCACGGCGCGGTATACTACACCTTCTGAACTGATGTTCTATTGGTTGCGGTCTATGTTTGCCACGCGGGAGCAGATCGTCTATGCCACCGATTCAAGTTGTCAGCGAGTTTCAGCCCACCGGTGACCAGCCGCAGGCGATCACCCAGTTGTCGGCGGGCATCGAGCAGGGGATGAAGCATCAGGTGCTGCTGGGGGTGACCGGCAGCGGCAAGACCTACACCATGGCGAAGGTGATCGAAGCTGTGCAGAAGCCGGCGCTGATCATCGCCCACAACAAAACGCTGGCTGCGCAGCTCTACGCCGAGATGCGCGAGTTCCTGCCCAACAATGCGGTCGAGTACTTCGTCTCCTACTACGATTACTACCAGCCCGAAGCCTACATCCCGCGCACCGACACCTACATCGAGAAGGACTCGCAGATCAACGAAGAGATCGACCGGCTGCGGCTGGCCGCGACCAGTTCGCTCTTCAGCCGCCGCGACGTGGTGATCGTGGCGTCGGTCTCGTGCATCTATGGCCTGGGCAGCCCGCAGGATTATGGCCGCGTCGTGCTGCACATCGGCGTCGGCGAGATGGTGCGCCGCAACCAGTTGCTGCGCCATCTGGTGGAGATCTACTACGACCGCAACGATAACTTCCTCCAGCGTGGGCGCTTCCGCGTGCGCGGCGACGTGCTCGAAGTGCAGCCGGCGGACCGCGAGACCGCCTACCGCATCAGCCTCTGGGGCGACGAGATCGAGCGCATCAGCGAGATCAACATCCTCACCGGTGAGATCGTCGCCGACCACCAGCAGGTGGACATCTTCCCGGCCAAACACTTCGTCACGCCGCAGGATCGGCTGCAAGATGCCATCGAAGAGATTCGCCGTGAGATGGACGAGCAGGTGGCCACGTTCGAGGCGCAGGGCAAGCTGTTGGAGGCGCAGCGCATTCGTCAGCGCACCAACTATGACCTGGAGATGCTGCGCGAGGTGGGCTACTGCAACGGCGTCGAGAACTACAGCCGGCCCCTCGCCCAGCGCCCGCCCGGCAGCACGCCGTGGACGCTGCTCGACTACTTCCCGCCCGACTGGCTGTTGATCGTCGACGAGAGCCACATGACGATTCCCCAGGTGCGGGGCATGTACAACGGTGACCGCGCGCGCAAGGAGGTGCTGGTCAACTACGGCTTCCGCCTGCCCAGCGCGCTCGACAACCGTCCGCTCACCTTCGCCGAATTCGAGGAACACCTCAACCAGGTGGTCTACGTCAGCGCTACGCCCGGCCCTTACGAAATGCAGCACGCCGCGCAGGTGGTGGAGCAGGTGATCCGCCCGACCGGGCTGATCGACCCTGTGGTCGACGTGCGCCCGACGAAGGGGCAGATCGACGACCTGGTCAAGGAGATCAAGCAGCGCACGAGCCAGGGGCAGCGCGCGCTGGTCACCACCCTCACCAAACGCATGGCCGAGGATCTCACCGAATACCTGGCGGAACTGAACATCAAGGTGCACTACCTGCACAGCGACATCCACACCATCGAGCGCGTCGAGATTCTGCGCGACCTGCGCATGGGCGTCTACGATGTGGTCGTCGGCATCAACCTCCTGCGCGAGGGGCTGGATCTCCCCGAGGTGTCGCTGGTTGCGGTGCTGGATGCGGACAAAGAAGGCTTCCTGCGCAGCGGCAGCGCGCTGATCCAGACCATCGGCCGCGCCGCGCGTCACCTGAACGGCAAAGCGATCCTCTACGCCGACCGCATGACCGACTCGATGACCTATGCGATCAGCGAGACCAACCGCCGCCGTGCGATCCAGGAAGCCTACAACCGCGAGCATAACATCGAGCCGCAGAGCATCGTCAAGAGCATCCGCGACCTGACCGACCGGGTGAAGGTGCTGGCCGAAGCCAAGCCGGAGTACACGACAGATGGCCAGCCTGCACCGCGTCTGGTCGACCCGGTGCAGTTGCCGCCGGAGGAGTTGCAGCGCCTGGTCAAGCAGGTGGAGAGCGAAATGAAGGCTGCGGCGAAGGCGCTGGAGTTCGAGCGCGCCGCCGCCCTGCGCGACCAGTTGATGGAGCTGCGCACCATCGAGGTGGAACGGCGCACCGCGCCGGCGTAAGAAACTGTTTGTAACGATGCCTTTGACGCAGAGACGCGGCGTCGCAGAGGTTCGCAGACGTAACTACTCAGGCATCATCCGCAGATTGCGCAGATTACGCAGATGCACCAGCAGTTAATCTGTGAAATCTGCGCAATCTGTGGATCATCTTATCTCTGAGGCTTGGTAGTTACA
>JAPKMV010000483.1 GCA_026645635.1 Caldilineaceae bacterium | reverse complement strand
CTGGTTTGGCATCCCGGCGTCGTTCCCGCTGATCGGCGGTGTTGTCCCCAACTTCATCGAACATCTGCTCGAACCGTACATTCATTATCTGGGCTTTGAGGTTGCGCATCCGGCTTTTAGCCCGATCGTCCTGCTTGTCTCGCTGGCTGTGGCGCTTGGCGGTCTGGCTGCGGGCTGGTTTGTCTATCGCAAGGGGTTGCCCGAAGGCGAGATCGACCCGATGCGCCGCTGGCTGGGGCCAGTCTGGTGGGCCATGCATCGCAAGTTCTGGGTGGATGAGCTGTACGATCACACCATCGTGCCGTTCACCCGCGGTCTGGCGAAGTTCTCTTACTGGGTGGATGACCTGTGGATTATTGATCCGATCATCAATGCCATCGGCCGCGTCACGGTCGCCATTGCCCGGTTCTGTGGCGAAGTTGACCGCTATGTCGTGGACGGCGTTGTCAACCTGACGGGCAAGGTGTCGATGAGCCTGGGTGCGATCCTGCGCAATGCCCAGAATGGCCAGGTGCAGGTCTATCTGATGGTGGTTGCGGTGACGTTGATGATCTGGCTGTTGCTGACAGCGATGCCGATTTTGTTGACGCTGGTATAGTCGGACATGTAACAAAGTGCAAAGCGCAAGTGGCTGACTGGTGGATGGTTACACGGTTTGCCCAACGCCAATTGCCTGATTTTCTAATGAAGGTCTGCGGAGGAAGTTATCCATGGAATTCCTGAATCAATGGGCTTTACCCATTTTGGTCCTGTGGCCGCTACTCAGCGCAATCCTGGTCATGTTGACCAAGAGCGAGAGTGCGATCAAGTGGGGTTCAGTGGCTGCAAGTCTGCTCCCGTTGGGGCTGAGCATCTACCTGTTGAGCGCCTACGATTATGCGAGTGGCGAGATGGCGTTCGTGGTGAAAGTTCCGTGGATTCCGGACATCAACTCGAGCATCCACCTGGGCGTGGACAACTTGAGCGTGCCGCTGATCTTCCTGACCGGGCTGCTGACCACGCTGAGCCTCTACTACAGCACCCGCGTGATCAAGACGAGGGTGAAGGAGTACTTTGGCCTCTTCCACCTGCTGGCGCTGAGCATGTTCGGCGTCTTCATCGCCCTGGACTACGTGGTCTTCTACGTCTTCTGGGAAATCAGCCTGGTGCCGATGTACCTGCTGATCGGCATCTGGGGTGGCAAGAACCGCGAGTACGCCTCGATCAAGTTCTTCATCTACACCCTGGTCGGCTCGGTGTTGATGCTGCTGGCGATTCTTGGCACCTACTTTGCCACCGGCACCTTCGATATCCTGGATGCTGCGGCCGCCAAGCCCTTCATGAACCTTCCGCCCGACCAGGCGCTGCTGCTGACCAGCCTGGCTTTCTGGGGACTGTTCGCCGGCTTCGCCTTCAAGGTGCCGAGCTTCCCCTTCCACACCTGGTTGCCCGACGCCCATACCGAAGCGCCGACCGCCGGCAGCGTCATTCTGGCCGGCATTCTGCTCAAGCTGGGCGGCTACGGCTTCATGCGCATCATGATTCCGACCTACCCCAGCGCCGCGTCCTACTGGTCCACCTGGGTGGTGGCCCTGGGCGCCATTGCCATCGTCTACGGCGCGCTGGTCTGCATCGCCCAGACTGACCTCAAGCGGCTCATCGCCTATAGCTCGGTGTCGCACATGGGTTACGTGGTCATGGGCATCGGCGCGGCCGCGGCGGCCTTCAACAACCTGAGCGACCCGGCCGCCTATGACAGCGCGGCGATGGCCTTCAACGGCGCCACGATGCAGATGTTCAACCACGGGTTGATCACCGGCGCCCTCTTCTTCCTCGTCGGCATCATCTATGAACGGGCGCATACACGCGACCTGGACAAATTCGGCGGCCTCAGCACCAAGACGCCCTACTATTACGGCATCATGATGGTGGCCGCCTTCGCCAGCCTGGGGCTGCCCGGTCTCTCCGGCTTCTGGGGTGAGTTTTTCACCTTCCGGGGCGCGTTTGCGCTGGCCACCGGCTGGGCCGCCTTTGCCGCCATCGGCATTGCGCTGGCCGCCGTCTACATTCTGTGGCGCATCATCCAACCCGTCTTCCTGGGTGTCTACGACGCCAGCAAGATCGGCCATTGGACCAAAGTCGATGGCAGCCACGCCGACGGCCCGACGGACATGGTTGGGTTTGAGAAGCTGACACTCTGGCCGCTGGTGATCTTCATCTTTGTCCTGGGCGTCTATCCGACACCGTTGCTCAATTATCTGAATGGCGCTGCCGTACAGATTCTGAACTTCGTCCAGAGCGTAATGTAAGCGCGTGGGAGGTCGATCTTGGAACTGGGACTGAGTTCTCTAGTGCCCCTCCTGCCTGAGATTATCTTGATCTTGGGTGGGTTACTCATACTGCTGCTCGACGCTACGTCCGGCAAACGCGCCGACAGCGGCGCCGGCTACATGGTCGTCTCGATTCTGTTCCTGGCAATTGGCCTGGTCGGCGTCGTGTTTCAGCTTGCCGTAGCGCCGCAGGTTGCTCTGTTCGGCGTGGATGTCGATCCCTTTGCTGCGTTCCTCAAGCTGGTTGTCTACTCGAGCATGTTCCTGGTGGCGCTGGCCGGTGGCGGCTTTCTCAACAAGCACGTAGCCGCTCACGGCGAATTCTGGTCACTGTTCTTGTTCCTCACGGCGGCCATGAGCCTGGCCGTCAGCGCCAACAACCTGCTGTTGCTCTTCGTCGCCTTCGAGTTTGTTTCGATCACGAGTTACATCCTGGTCGGCTTTGCTCGCGAAGACTTGCGCAGCTCCGAGGCCGGTCTGAAATACTTCCTGTATGGGTCAGTGGCGTCGGGCGTCATGCTCTACGGCATGACCCTCGTCTATGGCGCGACCGGCTCGCTCTACCTGCGTGAGATCGGGCAGGTTTTCGCGGAGAAACCAGAACTCTCGATCATCATTGTGCCGGCGGCCATCTTGATCATGGTGGGTTTGGGCTTCAAGGCCAGCCTGGCGCCGTTCTTCCAATGGGCGCCCGACACCTACGAAGGCGCGCCGACGCCAGTCACCGCGTATCTGGCCACCGCCTCCAAGGCCGTGGGCTTTGCTGTGATCGCCCGCGTCATGCTCCTCGCCTTTGCACCGGCGCGCGATGTCTGGGTGCCGCTGCTGGGCGGCTTGAGCATCCTCACCATGTTTGCCGGCAACCTCATGGCGCTGCGCCAGACCAATGTCAAGCGCATGTTGGCCTACAGCTCTGTCGCCCAGGCTGGCTACATGCTGCTGGGGTTGGTTGCCGTGGTGGATGCGAATGTCACCGATGTGACGATGCTGTCGATGAACGGTCTCAATGGGCTGCTGATCTACCTCTTCGGCTATCTCTTCACCAACATTGGCGCCTTCATGGTCGTGCTGGCCGTGGAAAATCTGACCGGCGGCTCCGACTACTCGCATTTTCAGAACCTGATCAAGCGGGCGCCAAGCCTGGCCGTTGCGATGTTCATCTTCATGCTGAGCCTGGTGGGCATCCCGCTCACCGCCGGCTTCATCGGCAAGTTCTTCGTCTTTGGCGCCACCATCCAACACCAGTATTACTTGCTGGCGATCATCGCAGCGATCAACGTGGCCATCTCCGCGTTCTACTACATGAACCTGGTGCGCATCATGTTCTTTGGCAGCGAAACCGACGAACAGGTGGCCTATCAGGGCGCACCGGGGGTCGGCGCGCAGGTGATCGTGTTGGTGTGTGTCCTGGGCGTCTTCTGGATTGGGCTTTATCCGCCCAACGTGGTCGATTGGGCGAACACCGCTTCGCAGTACCTGCTGGCGATTCTCTGATTCGCCGCGCATTGCGTGCGCGTCAAAGGGGCGAGGCGTTTTGCTTCGCCCCTTTTCTTGCACCAAGCGAGTCGCATGCGTAGAGTCTACATTGCACCACCCCGTCGGACCAG
>JAPKMV010000482.1 GCA_026645635.1 Caldilineaceae bacterium | reverse complement strand
GCATCCACAGCGGCGCGCCGGCAAAGACGGCGGCGTGGGTGGCGACATGGGGAGTGATCGCGTCCATGAACGGCCCGACGGCCAGGATGTCCGAATCCATGAAACAGAAATGCGTCTCCTGGCAGCGCGCCTGCAGATAGTTGAGCGCGTCGTGGTGGGGCAGCGGACGATTGGTGGGGAGGATCAACACCTCAACCCGCGCTCGGTCGGCGGCGAAGCCGCGCAACAGCGCCACTTCCCCTGGAGTGCAATTGTTGGCCACCAG
Organism: Caldilineaceae bacterium; assembly: GCA_026645635.1. Lineage (GTDB taxonomy): Bacteria > Chloroflexota > Anaerolineae > Caldilineales > Caldilineaceae > Fredericiella. Next base: position 3,657 of record JAPKMV010000482.1, on the reverse strand, counting down.
CCGGAAGCGGCAATCTGACCAGCGCAGCAGGGTTGACACAAAGGGCAATAGATAGGCCACGGAGCCGGGTACATAGACAATGTGAAAGGTCAGCGGCACAGATCACTCCCCATCTTCTTGGCGCTGACGAAAGAACTCCGGCAGCCAGGCGCGCACCTGCGCCTGATCGGTGGCCCACTCCAGGCAGCCGGTGGAACCAACCCGGAGATCCCGCACCGGGTCGAACCCCTGTTCGTGCAGCAACTGGCGCCCCACGCCTGCCTGGCGATTCTCCAAGTCCCCGTGCCACAGATGCAAGAGCGCGCCGGGCGTGCAGCCGATGCGCCCGCCTACCTGCGCCCCGACAGGTTTGCCCCAGGCCAGGAAGTGTTGCCAAAAGGGACTATTGGGCTGGCGGATGCCCGGCAGATTGTGCAGCGCACTGCGCATCTGGCGCGGGAAGATGCCGCGCAGCAGCGTGCCAAGCCGCCCGCGCCGGGTGCGTCGGCTGATGGGGTTGAGCCGCGACCCCTGGCGCACGCTCCGCAGACAGCGGCTGGCGAAATCGCCGGCAAAGGCATGGGCCAAAAAGTGATCGCCATTGCTGGTGACAAAGGCTTCATACAGCCCGTGAGCGGCCAGCAAGTCCCGGCGGGCGGCCCAGGCGAAACCGGTGTGCCCGTGAACATCCAGTCCGCCTTCGCGCACCAGGCTGCGATCTCGCTGCCAGACCGAGGCGAAGCTCTCATTGCCGGCGCTGGCGAGCGGTGCGCTTTCTTCGCCCTGTGCCAGCCGAATGGCCCGCGCAAACGGTTGCGCGACCACCGCCGTGTCGAGCAGGGCCGCCGTCGCCACCGCCCAATCCGGGTTGGTGAAGAGGATGTCGCCGTCCAGCCAGGCGACTTTCGTGGCCTGGGGCGGCAGGTGCGCTACGCCCAGGTTGATCAACCGTTCCTTCTGCCACAGCACGTCCCGCGCCCGCACCTGCACCACGTCCGGCCCCGGCGGCAGATCGAAGGGATCGTCGCCGAACGCGCACTCCACCGTCAGCAGGGGAATGCCGGCCGCACGCAGCGGCGCGGCGAAGCGCGCATAGTTGGCCGGCCGCGTGCGATAGTGGGCCGGGTTGAAGTAGGCCGTGATGCACCAGAGATCGGAGCAGGGCGTGTAGCGCGGCGCGGGCTGGAGGTGGCCGCTCGCTCTCTCTGTATGGTGTGAGTGCATCGCGTCAACCTTTGTTGAGAAAACTCGCCGTTGAGTAAAGTGACGATAACTGACCTGCATTGGCAACTTCTTCCAGAAATTTTCGGTTTTTATACACGCGATTGGGTCGCGCCCACCTGGAAGCGAGCTTCGCAAAGACCGAGAAGCAGTCAAGGAGAATCGACCCCCTCCAGTTGATCAACTCTTGACTCACACACGGCAAACCGGCCCGCTCGCTGTAGGCGGCAAACAACTCCGCTGTCACGCCTGGCGCCCGCATGCCAAAAGAACTCAACCATCCTCGCTTGACCAGCCGCCGGCGCAGTCGGGTGGGCAGCAGGCGCTGGGTGAGCGACCAGCGCACCCGATACGCACCGAGGTTCGAATGATGGATGAAGCCCACGCCATCCGGCTTGAGCTTTTGGGCCAATTGCGCCAGATACGCTTCGATGACATCCGCCTCAGCATGGACGAGCGAGTCGAAGCTGAAGACAAAATCAATCGACGCATCGGCGATCATGTGCAGCGACTTACCATCATTGACATGATATTCGAGTTTGGGCGATGACGCGAAGCGTTCGCGACAGCGGTCGATGCAGTTCTGGTTGAGATCGACCAGCACAAGCCGCTCACAGTGCTCTTGCAAGTACTGCGTCCAACGACCGTAGCCTGGTGCAATCTCCAGAATCGTTGCGGCGGGCAGGAACGCGTGGACGCGCGGATAGATGGCGCCGAACCATTGGGATTCCGATCCACCCCATCGGGTCGACCATTCATCACCGCCCGCAGGCCAGACATAGCGGCTGCCCCAAAGTCTGAGATTATCTTCAATCGTTGGCATGTCACTTCAGCTTACGGATTGCGTGCAAGAACCAGTTTCTAAGACGCCGGATGTACGGAATGATGCGCCGGGACAGGCTGTAATCGAGCTGGCGTTTGTAGGTCGCCCGTTCCATCGCCACCTGGAAGAAATGGCGTTGATATAGTTCAAAGTGCTTCGCCATGATGTAGGCATAATGCCGGCGCTGTTCAGCATCGGACGCATCGAACGTGCGCAGCATAGAATCTGCGCGCACCCGATATTCGAAGTAGGCAGGTTCGAGCCGGTGAAACTGCCACCCATGCTTTGCTGCATGCAGCCAAAACTCCCAATCCGCCAGTGCATCAAGCGTTTCGTCATAGCCGCCGCATTGCGCCCAGACCTCCCGCCGGAACAAGGCGCAGGCATCGATGAAGTTGCGCCCCAAGAGTGTCAGCAAGTCGAAATCCGGAAGATCGACTCTCCGGTTCTCTGCGCCGAAGTCCTGGCGTGCGCTGTAGACGACCCCGACGTCCGGCTGGTTGCGAAAAACTGCCAGCGCCGCCTCAATAAAACCGGGCCGGATGCGGTTGTCCGCGTCCAACGGCAGGATGATGGCGCCGCGCGCCTGCCGGATTGCATGGTTGCGGGCGGCCGCCAGCCCTTGATTAGGTTGGCGCAGAATTCGATAGCCGAGCCGGTCGAGACAATCCAGGATGCGCACCGTCTCCGGCTCAATAGAGCCATCATCCACGATCAGGATTTCACAATCAGGTGTCGAGCGCGGCGCGCTGCGTTCGACACTGACCAGCGCTTCCACCAGATAGCTGCCATGATTGTAACATGGCATGATGATGGATACGTCTGGACAGGCGGTGACTGCCGCCGGCTTGGAGAATTTCAGCGCAGCAGCCTCGACCGCCCACTGGCCCATGCTGGATAGATCGGCAGCCTGATCGAGGGCAACAAGTTGATCCATGCAGCCGGGATAGATCGCCGCCGCCAGCGTCATCAGCGGGTCGCCAGTTGCACGGGTCGTGAAGAGGCGCTGATCCACGCTGTCTGGCCGCCGACCCGGCGCCAGGCGGATCCCCCAGCGCTGCTCAATCAGGCGCGGCAGTTGTTCGGGTTCACCGAACAGCCGGTCGGCGCTGACGAGCAGGCTGCGTTCGCCGCAGCGTTGGTGAAACGCCAGCAGCCGACGATTGTAGAACTGCCAGATCGCCCAGGCGTATTCAGGGTGTTCGACAAAAATCGGTGCGTTCAGCCGTTGGATCGAATCGACTACATTCCAGGGATATCGATAGATCAACAAAAACCGTGCCTCCGGCAGCCGTTCCGCCCAGAAATCGAGCAGGAGCGTGCTGCGCGGATCTTTCCATCCCCAAAGTGCGGCGCCGGTTGAGCGTGCTTCCAGCAGCCGCTCTGCTTGGGGCACAAAGGGCGCCAGCTTGGTCACGTCAAAACGTTCATCTTCCGTCCAGCCCCAATCGGGCCAGCCGCGGACGCCCCCTGCCGTAGCCGCAGCCAACATGCTCCGCTGCAATTCGACGAAGTCAGCGTCCTCGAAGTAGCCACGCGGATTGTGACGGTTGCCGGGGATCAGACGCGCGCCCATAGCGACGCCATGTTGCGCCAGCAGCGCGGCGATCATCGAAGTTCCCGACCGGTGCATG
>JAPKMV010000481.1 GCA_026645635.1 Caldilineaceae bacterium | reverse complement strand
CCCGGCAAAGAGCAACCCGAACTGGCGCGCCGGGCCGCGCCCGCGCCAGGCGCCCACGATCGCTAGCACCAGTCCCAGCAGGCCGATGTAGGCGATGTATTCCGTGTAGGCTGGCGTGTCGAAGACCGCGCTCATCTCCGCCAGGCCGTAACTCGGCAGCAGCGTCCAGAGCAGTTGCAGCGGCTTCAGGCTGAAGCTGGTGGCCTCAAGATAACTCAGCCCGCCGCTGCGCAGCCCCAGGCCGTTCAGTTCCAGCGTGGGCAGCAGTTGGGGCGCGGCGATCAGCGCACCGAACACGACGCCCAGGGTGTAGATGAACAGGCGCAAGGCCGGAATGCGGAATGCAGAATGCGGAATGCGGAGCGAGCGCCGGCGCTCGCCATCCTTTGTGCGCAGGCTGGCGGCAAACTCCGCCACCCCCGGCCAGATCGCCCAGATGCCCAGGGCGAAGAGGCTGATGTAGAGTGTCTGCGAGTGGCCGGCGAGCAGCATGAGCGCGACGACGAGGCCGAGGAACGCGCCGTTGCGCAGGATTTGCGGCCAGGCGGCGCGCAGGGTGAGGGGGTGAAGGGGCGAGGGGGTGAAGTCAGGCAAACAGAGCACGGCCCAGGGCAACCAGGCGGCCACATTGAGCTGGTTCAGGTGGCCGATCAGCCCACCGATCAGCCCGCTGCCGGCCAGCACCAGCCCGGTGATCAGCGCCGGCCCCGCGCCATAACCCCAGCGCCGCAGCAGCCAGTAGCCGCCGTAGCCAAAGAGCCAGGTGTGCAGCGCCGCGCTCCAGTAAACCTGGTCCGTCACCGACAGCCAGATCAGCGGCCAATGGAGGGGATAGAGCACTGCGGCCTGGGTGTTGGCCAGCAGCGGCGCACCGCCGAAGATATACGGGTTCCAGAAGGGGATGCGCCCCTCGCGCAGCGCCTCGGCAACAAAATCACGGTATGGGTAGAAATAGAGCAGGATATCGCCGGTGGCCAGCACACGGTTGGTAAAGAGCAGCGGCCAATAGAGCAAGGCGACGAAGCCGGCCAGAAGCAGGGCCACGGCGAGATGCGGCAGCCAGGCGGAGTGGCGGGTGCGGCGATGAGCGTCAGTCATGGCGGTCCTCGCCCTTCGCCCCGCGCAATTGTGAATCGTCAATTGTGAATCGTGAAGTGGACGCCCCTCGCCCCTCGCCCCGCGCAATTGTGAATTGTGAATCGTCAATTGTGAATTGTGAAGTGGGCGCCCCTCGCCCCTCGCCCTTCGCCCCTTCCCACACGGGCCAGGGCGCAGACGGTGTGCAGACGCGCCAGTCTGCGGCGGCAGACGGCTCAGCAGCGATGGTGTAGACGGTGAAGCGGCCGCTGCGCTGCACCAGCTCAAGCCGCAGCCGGCGCGCGGCAAGCTGGAGCGGAAGATTGCGTACAGGCGCCCAATCCGCCTCGACGAGATAGCGGCGCAGGTGAGGCGTCTTGGCCGCGTTGTCGGCCAGGGCCGTGGCGCTGGGAAACCAACGCAGATCGACGCGGGCGGCGGCCAGCGCATCGAAGAGGTAGAACTGCGCCTGCCAGCCGAGATTGTGGTGGTAGAGGACGGTGCGCGGGGCGGGAGGGGGTGGAGATTGGGAGATTGGGAGATTGGGAGCTTGGAGATTGGAGATTGGCTCAGCGATGAGCGCCAGCACGTCTTCCAGGCCGGTGTAGGCGCCGTGGTCGCCGCCGACGGGGAGGCGGCCATCCGCCGCGGCGAAGGCGGGCGGCGCCAGCAAGAGGATGGCGACAGAAGCCAGCACCGGCAGGAAAGCTGGGGCAGGCAGGCGGAAATAGACTGCGTGTTGCGTGCTGCGCACTGCGTGCTGAGTCTGTGCGTCTTTGCGCCTTTGCGTGAGCCTATCTCCGGCATTGCGTCTTGGCGTGACCCAAACCGTTGCGCCACCGATCAACGCCACACCCCAGCCGGCCAGCAGCGCCAGCACCGGCGCTAGGGGCAGCAGGTAGCGGTCCCACACCTGCACCGAGGTGACGACATGCAGCGCCAGGAATGCAACGCCCCAGCCTGCCATCAGCCAGGCGGGCCAGACCGCGCCGGTATCTGCTCTTCTGGTTGCGACATGCAGCCCGGCGCCGGTCAGCACCGCTGCCAACAGCAGCCAGACCGGCCAGCTCGCCTGAAGCTGCCAGGCCAGCGCCAGCCAGGCGGCGGCGCGACCCGGCCACTGCGCGGGCGGCAGCAGCGTCAACGCGCCCACGTTCTGCGCGCCCAGGTCCCACGGTGACGGCGCCACGGCCCAGCGCAGGCTGTCCCACCAAAGCACCGGCCCGGCGACCAGCAGCAGACCGCCCAAGAAAATGAGCGTTTCACGCAGCGGCGCATAAAGTTTTGACGCAGCGGCGCGAAGTTGCAGAGGTTCGCAGAGGAGAAACAGCGGAGTCTCATGGAGATATTCTCTGCGCATCTCTGCATCTCTGTGCCTCTGCGTCGAAGAGTCCTTCTCAAACACCTTTGCGTCCTTGCGTCTTTGCGTGAGGCCGATCCCCAGCCCAGCGACCACCAGCGGGACGTACAACAGCCCCTGCTGCTTGGTCATGATCGCGGCGCCCAGCCACAGCCCAGCCCAGAACGGCCGGCCAAACGCCGCTGCGCAAAAAGCCAGGCTGCCGGCCAGCACCAGCAGCGGGTCGGTGTAGACGGTGGGGGCAAAGCTGATGGCAAAGGGCGAAAAGGTGAGCGCCAATGCAGCGGCCATGCCGGCGCCCGGCCCCCACCAACGCCGCGCCGTCACGGCGATCACGGGGATAGTGAGCACGCTGGCGGCGATGTTGACGAAACGCGCCGCGGCTGGGGACGCGCCCCACGCCTCGAATGCCAGCGCCAGCGCAGCGATGAAGATCGGCGGCTTGTCGGGCCACACCTGGAGAAAGCGCCAGTCCACCTCGCGACCGTAGCGCGCCCAAAACGCGTAGATGGCCTCGTCCTCGCGCAGGGGAAAGCGGTCGAGCAGCAGGAGGCGCAGCACAAAACCGGCCAGCACAGCGGCAGTCAGCACCATGGGGAAGGCCATGTCCAGGTGGGCTGTGCGGCTTGGCGTGCGTGGCTGCTGGTGCACCTGGGTCGCGTGCTGCCCGGCGCGACGGTGCGCTCCTGGTGTACTCAGTCCGGCAGCCACCGCTCAATCCACAAAACGATACTTGACCAACGTGCGCACTGCGGCAAAGCCGTCCCGCCAGGTGATCTTCTTGCCTTCGTGGAAGTCACGGCCGTTGTAGCTGATGGGAACTTCGAAGATGGTGTAGCCGCGCTTGAGGATCTTGGCGGTCAGTTCTGGCTCGATCTCGAAGCGGCGGCTGCGCAGCGGCATCCCGCTGATCACGTCGCGGCGGAAACACTTGTAGCAGGTTTCCATGTCCGACAGCGACGTACCATAGAGGATGTTGGTGATGACCGTGAGCGCCTTGTTGCCCAGCGTGTGCGTCAGGCTCATGGCCGCGCGCGGCCCGCCCGAGAAGCGGCTGCCGTAGACCACCGGCGTGCGCCCTTCCAGGATCGGTTCGAGGAGCTTGAGATAGTCGCGCGGGTCGTACTCGAGGTCGCCATCCTGGATCACGATCAGGTCGCCGGTAGCGTGCTCGAAGCCGGTGCGCAGCGCCGCCCCCTTGCCCCCATTCTCGGCGTGAAAGATGATGCGCAGGTCGGAACTCGGTTTGGCCATCCACTGGCTTAGGATGTCGCGTGTGCCATCGGTGGAGCCATCGTCCACGATGACGATCTCGCGCTCCAGCGTCACTGGGCCGCGCAGGAGCGAATTCGCACCCGCCCGGTCGAGGGTGAGATCGACGTCGCGCACGCGCTCCACGATCTCCGCCAGGGTCGCCCGCTCGTTGTAAACGGGCATCACAATTGAGAGTTTCACGGTCCGGCTACTGCTCGCTCACCTGGTGCGCCAGG
>JAPKMV010000480.1 GCA_026645635.1 Caldilineaceae bacterium | reverse complement strand
GGCGCAAAGGAGCGAAGGCAGGGCAGATGTCTTGCGCGTCTTGGCATGCGCCTTGTTGCGTGCGCGCAGAACGCCAGCGCTTTGACCAGATCAAAATCAGGCTGTTACAATAGCGCACGCCGATTCGGAAACAATCAGGCAGCACCCATGAACACTGCGAGACGGGTCCCCAGGATGCAAGGCAGTCGAGAACTCTCATGCGCGTTGGCGTCGATGCAAGGCTGATGCACTTTCAGCCTGCCGGGATTAGCAGGTACACCTGGCATTTGCTACAAGCAATGGCCGAACTCGACAAAGACGACGAGTTTATCATTTTCCAACACCGCGATCAGCGGACGCCCCTGATCACCCAGGCGAACTTTCAGCGCCGCACGCTCTTTGCGCCCGCGCATCATCGCCTGGAACAGCTCATACTCACCGGCGAACTCTATCTTCATCCGCTCGATGTCCTCCATTTTACCGACTTCATCCCGCCGCTGCATCGTCCGCCCCGCTTCTATGCGCCCTATCGCACGGTGATTACGGTCCACGATCTTGCCTTTCTCCACTATCCCCATTTTCTGACGGCCACCAGCGCCGCATATTACGGGCAGATCGACAAAGCCGTGGTGCGCGCCGACCACATCATCGTGCCCAGCGAGCACACCCGCCGCGATCTGATCGCCCAGACCGGCGCGCCCGCGGACAAGGTGAGCGTGATTTACGAGGCGGCGAATCCCTGCTTCAAACCGCTGCCCCCGGAACCGACGCGCGCCGCGCTCGCCGCACGCTACCGCCTGCCGGATCGATTCGTCCTCTTCGTCGGCACCATCGAGCCGCGCAAGAACCTCGGCGGTCTGCTCCACGCCTTCCAGTATCTGCGCCAGAAGTACGACGCGCCTGATCTTGGCCTGGTGGTGGCCGGCGGCCAGGGCTGGCTCTACGAAGAAACACTGGAACTGGTCAAGACGCTCGATCTCGAACACGCCACCTATTTTTTGGGGCGCGTGCCGGATGAAGACCTGCAGAAGCTCTATGTGGCTGCGCGCTGCCTCGTCCACCCTGCACTCTATGAAGGGTTTGGCCTGCCACCGCTGGAGGCGATGGCCTGCGGCACGCCGACCGTGGTCAGCAACGTCTCCAGCCTGCCCGAAGTCGTCGGCGACGCCGGTCTGCTGGTCGACCCGCGCAACGCAGAAGAAATGGCCATCGCGATTCACCGCTTGACGACCGACGATGCGCTCCACGCCGAACTGCGCGCCAAGGGGCTACAGCGGGCGCAGACCTTTAGTTGGGAGAAAGCCGCACGCAAGACCCTCGATGTCTACCGCAAGGTGGCCGCCCCGCGCGACGTTGCGACGGCTGCGGCCCGCGGCAAACCCACCGCCTCCGCCTCCGAACACAAGGCGTGACTGCCCCGCCATGAAGCTGCTCTTCCTGACGCCGCAACTGCCATTTCCGCCGCGCCAGGGCACCACCATCCGCAACTTCAACCTGATCCGCTGGCTGGCCTCGCACCACACCATCGACCTGCTCACCTTTCTTGCGCCCGGGGAAACCCTGCTCGCCGACAGCCCGCTGCATGGGCTGTGCCGCCGCATCGCAACCGTGGCGCAGCCACAGCGCTCCACCACAGCGCGGGCACGAGCTACGCTGCTCAGCGCGGCGCCGGACATGGCGCTGCGGCTGGAAAGCGCGGAGATGCATCGGCTGGTTGCGGCGTGGACGGCCAGCGAGCGCTACGACATCGTCCAGGTCGAAGGCATCGAACTGGCGCAATATGGGCGCCGCGCCGCCAGCGGGACGAACCGGCCGGCGCTCGTCTTCGACGACCACAACTGCGAATATCTCTTGCAGCAGCGCAACGCCTTCACCGATCTGCGCACACCCCGGCGCTGGGTTGCCGCAGGCTACAGCCTGGTGCAGTGGCAGAAACTGCGCCGCTACGAGGCGGCCACGGTGCGGCAGGCGGACGCAACCGTTGCCGTCAGCGATGCCGACCGGCTCGCGCTGCTGGCGGTGGCGCCCGGCGCAGCGATCACCGTCGCCGCCAACGGCATCGACCCAATGGAATATGACCCGTCGGCCGCGCGGCAGGCCGGCGCCGAACCGCCGCGGTTGGTCTTCACCGGCAAGATGGACTATCGCCCCAACATCGACGCGGTGCTCTGGTTTGCCCAGAGCGTGCTCCCCCGCGTCACTGCGGTGGAGCCAACGGTGCGCTTCCAGGTGGTCGGGCTGAACCCGCACCCGCGGCTCGACGTGCTGCGCAGCAACCCACACGTGGAGATCGTCGGCGCCGTGGATGATGTGCGCCCGTTCATCGCGGCCGCGGCCGCGTATGTGATCCCGATGCGCGTCGGCGGCGGCACCCGCTTCAAGGCGCTGGAGGCGATGGCGAGCGGCGCCGCGATCGTCAGCACCAGCCTGGGCGTGGAAGGCATCGGCGTCAGCCATCAGCAAGAAATGTTGCTGGCCGATACACCAGAAGCATTCTCCAATGCAATTCTTCGCCTGATCGATGATCTGCGCGGGGAGGGCACGCTGCGGCGCCAGCTCGGCGTCACGGCGCGCAGCTTTGTGGAAGCGCGCTATGACTGGCGGCAAATTGTGCCGCGCCTGGAAGCGGTGTACGATCAGGTTATTTCACAAGACCGATCACCATAACCACGAAAGGAGCCACGCATGTCAGAACAACGCGGGTTGCGGGTTGGCTTTATCGGCGCAGGGTGGGCGGGCCGGGTTCAGATCCCGGTCTTTCGACTGGGAGGGCTGATTCCGCAGGCGATTGCAGCCAGCGCACCGGCAAATGCGGAGCGGGTGGCGGCGCGCCACGCCATCCCCGACGTGCACGCCGACTGGCGCGCGCTGCTGGAAAACCCCGCGGTGGACATCGTCAGCATCTGCACACCGCCGGCGCTGCACACTGAAATTGCCGTGGCAGCGCTGCAAGCCGGCAAACATGTGATCTGCGAAAAGCCCACTGCCCTCAATGTGGCCGACGCGGAGACGATGCTGGCCGCGGCGCAGGCGGCGCCCAATCAGCTTGCCATCATCGACCACGAGCTTCGCTTTCATCCCCAACGCCTGCATCTGCGCCAGTTGATCAAAGAGGGCTATGTCGGCACGGTGCTGCACGTGGCGCTCGACCGCCTCGGCGGGGACCGGCTCGACGCGACCAGGCCGTGGAGCTGGTGGAGCGACGCAGAGCAAGGCGGCGGTATGCTCGGCGCAGTGGGCAGCCACCTCATCGACCTGGCGCGCTGGCTGATCGGGCGCATCGAATCGCTTTCGGCGCAGTTGCAGATCGGCCATCTCTACCGGCCTGACCCGGTCACGGGCGGGATGCGCCCGGTGACGGCCGACGACCACGCGCTGCTGCAAGTGCGCTTTGGCAACGGGGCGCAGGGCGTGATCACGGCAAGCGGGCTGACGCCCGCCGGGTATGGTATGCAGATTCTGGTGGTGGGCGCGCAGGGCGCGCTCCGCCTCGACAACCGTGACCAACTGTGGGGCATGCGCGGCGAAGCGTACCCCGGCGGCGAGTGGGAGCCAATCCGTCCGCGCCACGCACCGGCCAACCTGGAAGGTATGCCCAACACCGGCTCCTTTGCAGTGGGCACGCTCTATCTGGCGCAGACCCTGGCGATGTCGCTGCCGATGGGCGAGACGATGATTGCAGAAGCAGCCAGTTTTTACGACGGGCTGGTGGTGCAGCGGGCGCTGGATGCAGCGCGGCGCACCCATCAACAAGGAACCTGGGAGCGGTTGTAGCCAATGCTATAATGGTGCATCGTCGGAACTCAACGATTTCGGTGAGGGTCTTTTTGTAAAGCCACCCACTTCAACGCGGAGGCGCAGAGATGCAGAGCAACGCAGAGAAACTGCCACAGCATCGCACCGAGTTTTGTCTCTGCGAACCTCTGCGACTCCGCGTCTCTGCGTCAAAGGG
>JAPKMV010000047.1 GCA_026645635.1 Caldilineaceae bacterium | reverse complement strand
AGCGGGGCGATCTGCTGGCCGAGATCGAGGTGCACCTGCCGACACGTCTGAGCGAGAAGGAAAAGGCGCTCTTCACGGAACTGCGCCAGTTGCGGAAATAGAGCGACCGATTGGCGGTTCAGCCAGTTGAAATAGACCGCGGATAACGCGGATTTGGCGGATTTGCGCGGATTCGATCCGCGCAAATCCGCCTCACCCTCTCACCCTCTCACCCCCTCACCTGCCAGTCATCTTACGCGCCCCATTTTCACTGCGAGCCGAAAAGTCACCCCAAAACCATCGCCTCCGCGCCCGATGCGCTGGCACTCTTCCACACCATGTATTTTTGGGGCCGCCGCCCCGCTCTATTGGTGATGAGGGGGTGAAACCCTTCCGCTTTGCCGTAGGTGCGGTTTGCAACCGCACATAGCCTCATCACCGCAATAGTGTTCTGAAAAACGGCTCACGCAAAGGCGCAAAGGCGCCAAGGATTTTCATCGTTCGTTGTGCCCCAATGGGGCCTGGATACTGATTTGTAATCGCACGGACTCGCTCACGCTGCCACAGCCCAACAGGAGGAAGGAAGATGAACCGTTGGTTGCACACCCACCACTTTCTGCACAAGTTGTCACGGGCAGGACCCATCCTCTTGCCGCTTGCCGTCACGCTGGCGGTGCTGGCGCTGCTGACCGGCGCATCGCCCGCCTTTTCGCAGACCGAACCAGCCTGGCCGCCGGATACTGCGCCTCTGGAAGGGCGCCCGGTGCTCAGCGCCTATCTGCCCCTCGTGTGCAGCCCCCGGACGCAGCCGGCCAAGGAGTATGCACTGCTGGGCTGGAATGACCTGGGGATGCACTGCTACAATGCCGATTTCCGCGACCTGGCCGTGCTGCCGCCCTACAACACCCTCTGGGCGCAGGCAATCCGCCGCGGCGACCCGCCGGTGATCGTGACGACCGGCGTCACCGCCACCTACGTCTTCACCGACAACACCTACTCCGTAGGCAAATCCAACTTCTGGACCTATGCCAACCAGCTTTTCGGCGTCAATCTGCCGCCCAACATCGGCTTGACCGGGCGCGGGCTGGCCGGCGACTTCGAGCGCAAGGCCGATCACTTCGCCGCCGACGGCATCCCGCTGACCGAATTCAGCGACTCGGCGCCGACCACGCCCGACCCGTATCAACTGGCGTTGGTGAGCCTCTTCGGTCCCGACGGCCATCTGCTGGCCAGCAACACGATCGTGGCGCCGGTCTCCACCGAGATGCACTGCGACAACTGCCACTTCGATGGCGGCGTCGAGGAGATCGCCACGGGCAGGGTGGAGACCAACATTCTCACCCTCCACGACGAGGAGAACGCCGACGAGTACCCGCCCGGCCACACGGGCAATCTGATGAACCGGCGCCCGGTGCTCTGCGCCGAATGCCACGCATCGAATGCACTGGCTGCGCCGGGCGTTCCGGGTGTGCCCAGCCTTTCGCGCGCCATGCACGACAAGCACAGCGACAAGGTGCCACAGACGACCGAGGGCTGCTACAACTGCCACCCCGGCCCGCAGACCCAATGCCTGCGCGATGTGATGTCAACCGAACATGGGATGGGCTGCACCAGTTGTCACGGTGACATGGAGGACGTGGCGGCGAATCCGAACCCCTGGCTCAACGAGCCGCGCTGCGACACCTGTCACACCGAGCCGGCCTATGCCCAGAACGCGCCGCTCTACCGCAATTCCACCGGCCACGGCGGCGTCTACTGCGCCGGCTGCCATGACAGTCCCCACGCCATCGCGCCCAGCCGGGAAGCGCGCGACGGCCTCAAGTTCATCAACCTGCAGGGGCACGACGGGCCGCTGGACACCTGCACCGTCTGTCACCTGACGCAGCCCGCAGGCGGGGGACCGCACAGCGCGCCGTAAACAGTGTTGCGTGTTACGTGTTGCGTGGAAGCTACGCAACACGTAACACGCAGCACGCAACACTGTCCAACGGTTTGAGAAAACGGCGATTTCCTGCTATGGTAACAGCCGCAATCGACATTTGCGACCAGCGCACGCAGGCAACCAGACAGGAATCAGCATGGCATCGGCGTCCCTCATCCGTCTTCAAGGGTTCTTTCGCACGCTCTTCCAGTTCGACCTGGCCGACCTGGACTTCGGCCTCTACCGCCTCTTCCGGCTCAAACAGGCGGCCATCACGTCGTTTATCGACGAGGATCTCCCGCGCGCGGTGGACGACGCCTTCGACGACGAACTGGCTGCGGCGACCACCGCCATCGAGCAGCAGCTTGCCGCCGACGCCATTCTGCCCACGGGCGAACTCAAGCATGAATACCAGCAAAGCCAGATGCGCTTTGTGCAGGAACTGGCTGCCCGCTACGAGACGGCACGCATGCGCGTGCAGGCGATACAGGGCGAGGTGTGGGACGAAATCCTCATCAACGGCGACAGCGCCCCGCCCGGCGTCGCCTCGCTCGACCCGCTCTTCAAGCGGCTGATGATGGGGGAGGGGGTGTGATGGCGCCACTGCTTGCGGCAGATGCATTGACGGCCGAGCTTGCGGCGCACGGGCTGCACTTCGTCATTGGCACGGAGCCGGCCCCGGTGACGCCGCGCCTCACACCTGCCGAGTTGCTGGCTGCCCTGGCCCAGCAGCGCGATGCCCGGCTGCGCGCCGCGCTCATTGCTCTGCTCCTCGACCAGCCGGCGCTGGCTGACGCAACGCCAGCCGCCCTCGCGTTGCTGGACGGTCCGGCACAGCAAACGCTGATGCTCTACTACACGGCGGCGGTCATCCTGCAAGGCAAATATGCGGCCCGCCTGCGACCGCTGGCGCAGGAGTGGCGGCCTCTGCCTGACCGCTACGCGGCGGCGCTCGACCTGCCCGCCGAGCAGAATCCAGACGCACGGCTGGCGCAGTTGGGGCAGCGCCAGCGCGAAATCACAGGTCTGGCCGCCAACTGGGTGGGCACCTACGAGAACACAGCGCAGCGGTTTCTGCGCCGGCGGGAAAAGGAGGCGCGATGGGCAGCCTAGCCGCCGACGAGGTATTGGATTTTCTGAACCGCCTCGGCGCCCAGTATCAGGAACCGGTTACATTGTATCTGTTGGGTGGCGGCGCACTCTGCCTGTTGGGGAGTCCGCGCCGCACGATGGATATTGACTGCACGCTCGACAGTACGAAGGACGTATCGGTCGATTTCATCCAAACACTGGAATCCCTGGCTGACGCGATGCGCCTGGAAGTGGAGATCATTCCGATCGACGAGTTTGTGCCGGTTCCTGCGGGCGCGGAACAGCGCCACCAACTTGTTGGCAGATTCGGCGCCATCGATGTCTTCATCTATGATCCCTATACAATCGCCTTGAGTAAGCTGGCCCGCGGCCTCGAAAGTGACCTTCAAGATGTGATCTTCTTGTTGGATAAGGGGATCATTCAGTTAAGCGCATTGTCGGCGTATGTCGATACAGCGCTTCCAGTTGCCTGGCACCATGATGTCGATCCGGCTGATCTGCGTCATTATCTCGCAGAAGTTCGCAGGCTCGTCGCGCAGGGATAAGCGATAGGCTATGGCAGTTCACCCACCAACAGATTCGGCTTGCGGCAGAGCGCCTATTCACAGATGGGTGGATTGATGCGCCGCCCGCTGCCCGAAGGGCCGGACGGCAGCGGGCAGAGCCACTACTTGGCGCGCCTGGCCACGCAGCCCGGGCTGCGCGTTCCGGTGGAGCGGCTGATGATGGGAGACGGGGCGTGATGATCCTATTTCATCATAGGACGCCATCTGTTACGCTGGCAGACGCTTGGCATTCCAGCCATGCTATGCATCCTCGTACCGTCCGGGGCGCCGCATCAACAACAGTATACCTGAGCCGTGACTGCATGAGGGGGGATTGACTCCCCCCTCATGCAGTCACGATTCTACTGCATCGTGCGGTACACCGCGTTGATGAAGAGCCGGCGGCCCTCGGTCGTCATCTGCTTCGGGCCATCCTGGAAGCCCCAGAGCATCCAGAACTCGTTCTCCATGATCAGGTTGGCGTAGCGCTTGTCCGTGTCGTGGAGACCGAAGGGCAGCAGCCCCGTCTGATCCCGCGGCAGCAGAATATCGATGCGGCGGCTGTTCTCCTGGTAGAGCTGCCAGACCTTCGGGTCGCCCACGGTCATCTCGTAGGGATAGTGCCAGAAGGCGTCGGCGGAGAGTTGCTCTTGCACCGACGTGCCGTCGCTGTGCGCTCCGTTGGCATAGCCGATGCGCGCCTGGATCTTGCCGAAGAAGGCATAGCCGCCCTCGCCCAGCCCCAGGATCGGGCGCTCGAATTTGAGCAGGTTGCCCACGATGTCGCCGTTGCCCCAGTCGTTCAGGTAGCCCGTGTCCGGGCCGACGATGAACATGCGGTACTTGTTCAGGTTCACCTGAGGCACGCTGTCCATGTGCACCAGGTCGACGCCGACGCCGTTCTGCTCGATCCAGTCTTCATAGGCAACGGCGGTCTCCGCGTCATCCTTCAGGATGTAGGCGATGCGCGGGCGCAGGTTGAAGCCGGTGTTCTGGAACAACTCGAAGGGCTGGCCCAGCATGTTGAAGCCCTTGGCGACGCCGCGCACCGCATAGGCGCCCGGCAGATCGCCGTCCAGGAAGTGGTTGCCGTAGATGCCATCCTTTGCGGCGCCGTCGCCGTGCAGACCGTCGTCGAAGAGATCCAACTCGAAGGGGCCGAAGCCGTTCGGGCCGAAGATCTTGACGCGCACGCTGCCGTCGCCGAAGGCCTTGTCCTGCTCGCCCAAGAACGCCAGCAGATGCACCGGGTCACCGGCATTGCGCTGGTGCTCCGGCGTGCCGACGAAGAGGTTGAAGTTCACGCCGGTCTTGGCGCTCGCCCAGAAGACCCACTCGTTGCTCTCGCTCACCTGGAGCGGCGCCACGAACACTGTCCAGACGCCGCCCTTCGGGTTCTCGACGATGCAGGTCTGGTGGGTCGGGTCGGTGCGGCAGATGCCGCCTTCCGGCTTCTGCGGGTCGAAGTACTGGTTGCCGTCCGGGTCGGTGAGCAGGAAGTAGATCAGGCTGCCCGGCTGCGACCAGTTGAGGGCGAAGGTCACCCGCTTGAGGCCGTCGGGCACGAAGACCTCAAGCTCGACGCGGCCGACGCCCATGCCCTGCGCCTGGAAGAGGCGCACCTCGTCCAGAATCGTCTCGGCGAACTGCTTGTAGACATCGCCCAGGCGGTTGGGGAGCAGGGTCGGCCAGACGTCGAAGCCGGTGGCGACGAGACCACTCACCGCGTCGCCCGCGCGGCCGCTGCGGCTGGCGCCGTCCTGGTTCACCGGCAGGAAGTCGCCGCCGTTGTCGTCGGCGATGTCGTCGAGCAGGCTGAAGAAGCCGGCGCTGGACGGGCCGACGCCTACGGTGTGGATGATGGTGTCGGTCGGCTCGATCACACCCTTGACCGCCGGCGTGTCGTAGAGCGGATCCACGTTCTCCATGCCGTCGCTGAGCAGGATGATCACGTCGGCCAGGCTGTGGTCAGCCGGGGCCGCAGTGACCTGGTTCTGCCCTTCCAGCAGCCCCTGGCCGATGGCGGTCCAGCCGCTGGGCGTCAGTCCGTCCACTGCGGCTTTGGCGTTGTCCAGGATCGCCGACGGGCCGATGTTGGGCACTTCGGTGATGCCGTAATTGACCGCGGCGGCATCACTGAAGCTCACCACGGCGATGCGGTCTTCGGGCAGCGACTGGTCGATGAAGAGTCGCGCCGCGTTCTGCGCCGCAGCCATCTTGTCGAATTCGGTCATGCTGCCGGAGCGGTCGATGACGACGGCGCGGTCGGTGATCTCCCGCTCGGTGAAGAGCACGGCGCGGCTCTCGCTGTCGGCGCCGTGGCCCGCCCAGGTGACGGAGAGATCGTACTTCGAGCCGGCAGAATAGACGCCCACCGCCGGGCGCACCATCAGCCAGAACTGGTCGCCCACCGGCGAGCCGCTGACGATGGTGGCGTTCGTGCCCTCGATCTGGACGGTGAACTGGCCGACCGTCGCGCCCGCCAGCGAGCTGGGCGAGCCGTCGAGGGAGCTTTCAGCTTCCAGAATCACCGGGAAGACATTCGGGTTGGCCGGGTCGCCCGCGTCAGCCACGTTGCCCGTCTGCGGATCGACGATGTTGAGGCGGCGGAAGTCGCCGGCCAGGCTGTAGCGCTGCGCGTTGCCGTTGGGTAGGCTGCCGGCGTTGACGCGGATCGTCCACGTGCCGGCCACCGGGTTGGGCACCTGCACCTGTTCCAGGTTGTTCAGCGTGTCGACGCCGCGGGTGGCGGTGACGATGTGCGTGGCGCGCACGATGGGATCTTGAGCGCCGGTGTCCTGGTTCATGGCGTTGAGCGCAGCGCGGGGCAGGGCGGGCAGCACCCAGGGCCGCCACACCGTCGTCCCATCCGGCGCAGTCAGCGTCAGGTCGAGGTCGTTGACCAGTTGCCGCGCCTGCACGCCCCAGGCCGGGTTGCCCGGCTCGTCGTCCCAGGCCAGCGTCACCTTGAGTTCGGTCGCGCCTGCGGGCACGATCACGTTGTAGGTGTCGGTCGCGTCGCCGGGCGTCACCGTGCCTTCCAGGAAATTGCCGGCGCGGATGTAACTGGTGGCGGCCATCGCATCCACTGCGCCGTAGCCGGTCGACCAGTCGGGGCCGGTGTGGTAGATCACCGGCTGGCCGGTGTCCGGGTCAAGCCAGCCAAACTCGGCAAAGCCGGCCTGGCCGGGCATGTGCACCATGTCCACCGCGGTCTGCACCAGCACGGCCTTGAGCGTGGACGGGTAGGGACGGCCCAGCGCGGGGTAGGACTGGTGGAACTGCTCGGTGAGCAGGGCGACGACGCCGGTCACCGAGGGCGTGCCCATGGAGGTGCCGCACTTGGTGACATAGCCCTGGGAGTCATGGTCGGTGGAGACGGCGCAGTCGATGCCCATCACCTCCGGCTTGAGGCGGCCATCCCACGTGGGGCCGCGGCTGCTGAAGTCACGCAGGTTCTGCTTCGCGCCGCGCAAGAACGAGCCGACGGTGATCGTGTTCTTGGCGTTGCCCAGGATCGAGAAGTAGCCGCGTGGGCCGGTGGTCGGGTCCGGGTCGGGATCGGTGTCATCGTCGCCGCCATCGGGCACGGTGCCGGTGGTGCAGTACTGCGCGCCGGTGCCCTGGTTCGCCGCGGACCAGACGACGGTGTGGCGCGGGATGGCCGTGGCGCCGTTGGTCAGTTCGCCCCGCACCAGCCGGTCGATGGTCTGCGCGGTGGTCTCATAGGCGCCGCAGTTCATGATGTAGGAGTGGTTGCTCACTTCGGCGTTGCGGGTGTTGACCGCATCGTCCCAGACTGCCGCGTTCCAGCCGTAGAAGGGGGCGATGCGCGCTCCGGGCGCCATGCCGCGCAGTTGGAACGGAGTGCAGACGCCGCCGGGGCAGTTGCTCACGCTGTTGGCGCCGCTGCCGGCGATGGTGCCGGCGACGTGGCTGCCGTGGCCGTTGGTGTCGTTGGCCGTGCCCACCAGCCGTCCGGCGAAGTCGTTGTGGGTGAAGGTGGGCGTGTTGACGCCGGTGTCGAAGACCGCCACGGTCACGCCGCTGCCGTCCAGCCCGGCGTAGAAGGCAGGGGAGACGCCGGTGTTGGCCTGCTGCGTGGCGTTGACGTTGAGGTCGGCGCGGGCCACGTCGTTGGTGATCTGCTGGGGCGGCGGACCTTCCTCGATCCAACTCACCTCGTCGCGCGCGGCGATGGTTGGGATCGCTACTTTGGGCGCCACGACCGCGTAGATATGTTCGTCGAAGGGGGTGAACGGAATGCCGAGACCGTTCAGCGCGTTCTCGATCGCCGCGCCGGGCACGTCCGGGTGGAAGCTGACCAGCAGCTTGACGTTGGCGCCCAGGTCGGCCCAGGGTTCAAAGTCGCCGGCTTGAATTTTTGGGTCGATCTTGTCCGTGGGCAGGATCAGGCCGAGCCAGCGCACCAGATCCACGAACGCAGCGGAATCGGGGTTCGGCGTGGGCGTGACGAAAGCGACGTAGAGGGTGTCGCCGATGAAGTTGACCAGGTTCACGCCGATGCCCTCCAGCGCGGCGCGGTCGGCGTCGCTGGGGATGCGGGTCAACTGGGCGAAGGCGTGCAGCCCGCCCGTACCTTGCAGCGCTTCAGCGAGCGCGGTGTCCAGCCCGGCGCTCGGCGTAAAGGTGCGGCTGCGCAGGGTCAGCTCGATGGGCTGCGCGCTGAACTTCATGGCGTTGATGAAGAGCTGGCGGCCGCTGGCGGTCATTGCCGCCGGCCCGGCGTCGAAGCCCCAGAGCAGGTAGCGCTGCTCCAACTGCACGACGGGGATCAGCCCGGCGTTGTCGGGCATGGCGGCCATGCGCACGCCGAACTCCGGCGGCGCGGCAAAGGGAATGGCGATACCAGGCTGCGCCGCGCTGTAGGCCGGGATGACCTGGTCGCCGGGCACGGCCACACCATCGTAGAATTTCTGGCTGGCGCCGAAATCAGCCACTTTGATGGCCGCGGTGTTCACCGCCTGGCCATTGGGGTGGCCGATGGGAAGACCGAGGCGGCCGAAGAAGGCGTGGCCACCCGCGCCCAGCCCGACGATCGGCAGCCCGGCGTCGCGGAGCTGCTCGAAGAGACCGGCCTGGGGATTCCACGTCCCGCCCGCGCCGGTGTCCGCGCCGATGACGACCAGGTCGGTCGCATCCAGCCCGGTGGCTGCGGAGGCGCGGGTCGTGGCCGCCGCGCCGCCGCCCCGGGTGATGATGGGCAGATGGAGCGAGAAGTTCTGCTGCGGCGGTGCGCCCAGGCGCACCGTCTCCACGGTGAAGCCGGCGCCGGCGAGCAGGTCCTGCACAGCCTGGGCCGTGGCGTCGTCGCTGGCGTAGTAGTAGCGCACGCGCACAGGGCCATCGGCCGCGCTGCCGTAATCGACGGCGCGGGCCACAGGCGGGGGCATAAAGGCAGACAACAGAGACTGGAACGCGATGCACAGCGTCAGTGTGAGGGCGAAGGTTCTTTGCACACGGCGTGCAAAACGGTGCTTCATGGTTTCTCCTTTACTGTACGGCGATGGGACTGTCAGGTGCGAGCGCCAGGTGCGGCTGATCACTCGCAGTTATGATGGTAGCACCGGGGTGGGGTTCGCCGCTTGACTTGGAACACACGGGTAGTGTGCGCTAATGCACAGCAGGGTGATCGGGGCTTATGCGCCGACATCCTCCGCCAGCGCCGCCTGCACCTGCGTCGCCAGTGACTGCAACGAGAAAGGCTTTTGCAGAAAGTGGGCATCAGCGGCCAGATGCATCCGCTGCTGAACGACGTCGGCGGGGTAGCCGGACAAGAAAAGCTGCCTGACGCCGGGCCGCAGCGCGGTAATGCGTTCCGCCAGCTCGGCGCCGTTCATCTCCGGCATGATGACATCGGTGAGCAGCAGGTCGATGGCGTCGCGATGCTGCTCCATCGTGGCGATTGCAGCGATGGGCGATGAGGCCGTAATCACGGTATAGCCCAGAAACTCCAATGCCTCCGTCGCCATTTGCATCACGCTTGCCTCATCTTCCACCAGGAGCACTGTCTCGCCGTGGCCGCGTGGCAGTTGATGCGCCGGCGCTGGCGCCGGGACAGCGGCGGTCTCACAGAAACTTTTCAGATAGACCATGAACGTTGTGCCGGCGCCGGGTTGGCTGACAACCTGGACGAAGCCGCCGTTCTGCCGCACAATGCCATCCACCGCCGACAGCCCCAGACCGGAGCCTTTGCCCACCTCTTTGGTCGTGAAAAACGGATCGAAGATACGCGGCAGGACATCCGGCGCGATGCCGCTGCCGGTGTCGCTGACGGTGAGCAGCGTGTAGTCGCCGGGGTCGACGGCCAGACCGGCGTAGTCCGCTGCCTCCGTAGCCGTGCAGTTGGTGGCTGCCAGCGTGATTGCGCCGCCGCCGGCGATGGCGTCACGCGCATTGATACACAGATTGACCAGAATCTGGTCGAGTTGGGTGGGGTCGATGCGAACCGGCCTGAGTTCTGCATCAGGTTGCCACTCCAACCGGATTTCCTCGCCGACCAGTTTTCGCAGGATCGGCAGAGAGGCCGCCACGGCGTGGTTCAGCTCGAGCGCCTTGGGCATCACCACCTGTTTGCGCGCATAGCCGAGCAGGCTCCGCACCAGGTACGCCGAGCGCTTCGCCGTGGCGTAGATGGTATCCAGGCCGTTGTGCAGCGGCGTTGCCGGCGCGGCCATCATGAGCAGCATTTCCGTGCGCAGCATGATCACAGCCAGGAGGTTGTTGAATTCGTGGGCGATGCCGCCGGCCAGCCGCCCCACCACTTCCAGGCGCTGCGCCGTCGCCAACTGTGTGCGCAGCCGCTCTAGCTCCGCTTCCGCCTGCTTGCGGGCGGTGATGTTGCGCGAGTTGACGACCACGCTGATCAGATTGCCATCTGCATCGAAGGTCCGCTGCAGGACATCCTCCAGCCAGAGAAAATCACCGGATTTGGTCAGGCAGCGGTATTCAAAGCGGCTCGTGGGCAGTTTCAGCTCCCGCCCGCGTGCGATCTCTGCGGCAACTTGGGCGCGGTCATCCGGGTGGATGAGCCGCAGGATCAAGGGCATGTCGATGTGCAGCATTTCGGATTCGGTATACCCAAGACGCCTTGTGTAGGCGGGCGAGATATAGGCCACCCTGCCGTCAGAGTCGATCAACGCGACTGCGTCGGACGAGTGCTCAGCCAGCAGCCGATACATGGCCTGGCTTTCAGCCAGCGCGCGTTCCGCCTCTTTGCGTTCGGTAATCTCCTCGACGATCACGCTGTAGCCGATGACCTCTCCATCCGCGCGTTTGACAGGATGCCAGCCTTCCAGCCACTGCCGCTGGACGCCGGGCAAGGAGATGGTTTCCCCAGATAACTCGATCTCGGTGACAGCCTCGCCAGTGGCGCGCACCCTGGCCGCCAACGCCTGCGCCTGTTCCTCCAGCGTGGGTGCGATCTCGGCGACTGTCCTGCCAATGTGGTCGACGGCCGGGATGCCGTTGATCTCAGCCAGCAGATTGTTGACGCGCAAATAGCGCAGATCTGCATCCAGCACCGCCAGACCGACCGGCGTGCTGTCGTAATACTGTTGAATCTCCGCCAATTGATCCTTGATGACCTGCTCCGTGCGCTTCTGCTCGCTGAGGTCGCTGGCCACGACGCAGTAGACATCCGCGGCACTGTCAACGGTCAGTTGGCTCACCGACAACAGAACCGGAATCGGTGCGCCGCTGCCGGTCGCCAGCGTTAATTCTGTGCGCTGCCGCGCCTGTTGGTGAGGGGACAACAGCCTCACCAGCGCCGCCTGGCTCTCCGGCGCCATCCACCGCTGAAGGGAGCTGCCAATCACCGTTGCGAGCGGGGCATCGACCAGATCGGCAAAGCGTCGGTTGGCGTACAAGATCATGCCGTCTTGCGCTACAGTCAGCGCACCCTCGTTCATCTCCTCGATCAAGGTGCGATAGATGCGGTCGGCGTCGGTGAGCGTGTAGACCTGATCGCCCGCCGGCCCCGCCACGACGATCGCATCGACATCACCGCGGCGGATGGCCTCCAGGGTTGCTTCGGCTTCCTCCAGTCGCGCCCGCAGTTCTTCATTCTCGGCGATCCACTGCGCCTGGGTCTTCTCTGCGCCTGCTGCGCACATCGCTATTCTCCTGTGCCAGACTCGGCGTCGTCCGGTGCTTTCTTGTGCAAATCCAGCCCCACCAATAGACGCTCCGTCTTTGACAGATCGCCGATGATGCGGCGCAGTGGCAGCGGCAGCTTTTTGATCAGCGTCGGCACGGCAATGATCTGCTCGCCTTCCGCCAGCGTTGGCTGCTGATAGAGGTCGATCACTTCCAACTCGTAACG
>JAPKMV010000479.1 GCA_026645635.1 Caldilineaceae bacterium | reverse complement strand
CGGGGTTGAGGCCGCCGCTATCACCCGTGAGGAGGATGTCGAGGTCGCCGTCCTTGTCATAGTCGCCCCAGGCTACGCTGCTATAGCTGACGGCGGTGAGGGCGTCATCGACTGGCCC
Organism: Caldilineaceae bacterium; assembly: GCA_026645635.1. GTDB lineage: Bacteria > Chloroflexota > Anaerolineae > Caldilineales > Caldilineaceae > Fredericiella. The sequence continues at coordinate 3,819 of JAPKMV010000479.1, read as the reverse complement.
ACTGTCGCCAAAGCTGACAAGACAGCGCAGCTTGACCGGCCCGGCGGTGAAGCCCCACTGAGTGGGCTGCAAGGGCGCGCCGCCCGTGCTGCGCATATTCGCCGTGCCTACCACCTGCACCTGCTCGCCGGCAAAGAAGTCCCGGCTGGGGTTGCACCGTGGCTGCATCCAGCGGCCCGTCAAAGCTGGCGATGATGTTGGCGGTCACGTTCACGCCAACGGCGTTGGTCACCGGGCTGTGGGCGATTATCCCTTGCGCCTGGGTCGCGGCGGCGTCGCAGAGCAGGAGCGTTAGCGTCACGCACGCCAGCAGGACAAATCGCCACGCGCTACGCTGGTGTGGTGCAGGCCGGCGCCAGGCCACGCTCAAGCCGAAGTCGTTTTCAAGCGCACGCACGAACGTCGGATGAATACGGAACATAGAGGTCATGGCGTCTGGCTCCCTGGCACTGGCTATTGGGATGGAGGGTGAATTTCGCCACCCTGTCACGTGGAATCACGTAAGGTACTCTAAAGCGGTGGCAGGCGTCAAACGTCAAAAATGCAACTGCGGGCTGTTTGCTCGCTGTCACGCCAACTGCGACGCACAGAGCACGCCGGCCATGCCCAGCATGACGCAGCCGCTGACCACATCCAGGCTCTGCCAGGCGCGGGGATGGTGGAACAGGTGGGTGAGCCGGCTGGCGCCGTAGGTGAGCGCAAAGAACCAGATGCCCGCGGCCAGGACTGCGCCCGCACCGAAGATGAGCCGTTCGTCCAGCGGGTACTGCCCGCTTGCCGTGCCCACCGCCAGCAGCGTGTCCACATACGCGGCCGGGTTCAGAAAGGTGAACCCCAACGCCGCCAGCGCGGTGCCCTTCAACGTGAGCGCGGCGGTCTGCCCAGGTTCACTGGCGACCATGCCCCGCCGGCCCCACGCCGCGCGCAGTGCACGCATCCCGCAGCAGGACAAGAATACGACGCCAGCCAGGGTGGCGACGGTGGCGACAACCGGATTGGCGGCAACGGCGGCGCCCAGTCCACTGACGCTGACGGCGATCAGGAACAGGTCGGCGACCGTGCAGAGCAGCGCGGTCACAAAGAGATAGCGGCGGTCCAGCCCCTGGCGCAGCACGAAGAGATTCTGTGGGCCGATCACGATGACCATGCCGGCATAAAGCAGAAAGCCGTGCAAGAGCGCCGGGGCGACCTGTGCGAAATGGACTGGGGTCATCTGTCTCTCTCCTCCAACTCATCATAGGGGATGCTGCGCGCGGCCATCGTTTGACCGCTGCACCGCTGCACCCGCGCCGCCATCAGTGTCTCGACATGGGAAAAGGCCGCTTCGATATCGCCAAAGAGCCGGGTCTCGTCGCCGGCCGCCGGTTTGACCAGAATGCGCCACTGCTGCGCGAGGCTGTCCCAGCTCAGCCGCAGGATGAGGGCCAGATGCTGCTGATGGGTGGCGGTTGCTCCTGCCTGCGCTTGTGTCATGGCGCCAGGATAGCAGGCGATCGTAGCGAAAACGTAGCGAACAATCATAGACTCCCCAAAAAAGGGATTGGAGCACGAAGGGCGCGCAATGTACGAAAGGTGCGAAAGAGGCGCCGGCGCTTTCGTGCCTTTCGCATCTTCCGTGGCGATCGTGTTCCGATCTCTCGCGGCCCCAACCTGAAGCAGCCGCCAAAAAAACGTGGGCGTGTTGACAAGAACCGCCTGTGCTACAATTGCGCCCTTACACGCGGTGCTGCGCATGCAGTCACCCGAACCGCTGGCCTATCGACTTTCGCGTAGGTGCGTCATCATGGCAACACTGAGTATCAAATTACTGGGTGGGTTTTCCGTCACACTCGACAACCTCCCGCTGACGGACTTCCGCTCCGCCAAGACACGTGCGCTGCTGGCTTACGTCGCCGCGCAGCCGGACCAGGACCATCTCCGCACGAAGCTGGCCACACTGCTGTGGGGCGAGCTGCCCGATGCGGCGGCCGGCGCCAACCTGCGCAACGAACTCTCCAATCTCAAGAAGGTGCTGGGCGCGCATCCGGCGCTGGAGATCACGCGCAACGCCGTGCGTATGCACAGCGCGCACGCGACCATCGACAGCCACGCCCTGCGGACGGCGCTGGCGGCCTTCGCCGCCCTGCCAGTCGAGGCCCAGGCCGGGCGAGTGCAGGAACTGGCCGCCGCGCTGGAACTGTACACGGGCGAATTCCTCGCCGGTTTCTACCTGAGCGACGCGCTCGAGTACGACGACTGGCAGTTGATCATGCGCGAGCAGCTCCACGAGCAGGTCATGGCGGCGCTGACTGCGCTGCAACTGCGCTACGCCGAGCAAGGCCAGTGGCCGGAGCTGGCCGCCGCGGCGCGCCGGCAGTTGGCCCTCGTGCCCTGGCTGGAGGCGGCCCACCGCAGCCTGATCCAGGCGCTGGCTGCCCAGGGCCGGGTGCAGGAGGCGCTGGAGCAGTATGAAAAGTGCTGCGCAATTCTCGACCAGGAGCTAGGCGTCGAACCTGCGCACGCCACTCAGGAGATCGCCGCGCGCCTGCGCAGCAACCGGCCGGCGGTCGCGCCGCTGCGCCACAATCTGCCGCAGCAGTTGAAATCGTTCATCGGTCGCCGCGCCGAGGTTGACCGCATCCACGCACTGATCCAGCGTGAACGCCTTGTGACCCTGCTGGGCATCGGCGGGATCGGGAAGTCGCACCTGGCGCGGGCAGTGGCGCGCCAGGCGCTGCCCGACTTTGCCGGCGGGGTCTGGTACGTGCCATTGGCCAACATCGACGCGTCGGCCACGACGCCGGAGCGCGTGGCGCTCGCCATCGGTGCGGCTATGGGCTTTCAACCCACCGACATGCAGGCGCCGCTGGCGGAACTGGTCGCTCACCTGGCGGACCGCCACGCGCTCCTCGTGCTGGACAACTGGGAGCACATCCTCGCCGCCGCGGAGACCGTGCTGGCGCCGCTGCTCTACGAAACGCCCGTGCATCTCCTGGCCACCTCGCGCGTCCGGCTCATGGTCGAGAGCGAAACGCCGGTGCAACTGGCGGGGCTGCCCGCCGCAGAAGCCGTCGCCCTCTTCCTGGATCGGGCGCAGCGGATCGTCCCGGCCTTCCCGGTGCACGAGACGGTCGCGGCCATCGAACCGGACATCCTGCGGGTTTGTGAGCAAGTCGGCGGGCTGCCGCTGGGCATCGAACTGGCGGCCAGTTGGGTGGAACACTTTTCGGTGGCCGAGATCGGCCGCTCGCTGGCGGAGATCGAGATCGCGCCGCAGCAGGCCGCCGGGATCGTCAGCCGCCACCACAGCTTGCGCGGCGTCTTCGAGTATTCGTGGCAACTGCTCAGCCCGGAGCAGCAGCAGATCCTGGCGCGCCTGGCGATCTTCCGCGGCGGCTTCGACCGGATGGCGGCCAAGATCGTGGCCGAAGGTGGTCTGAGCGAACTGTCCGCGCTGCTCAGCCATTCGCTGCTCCAGCGGGTGGCCGCCGGGCGCTACGACCTGCACCCGCTGATCCAGGAACTGGCGGCGCGCAAGCTGACCCCAGAGCAGGCGGCGCTGCTCTATCCCCGCTACTGCACCTATTATTTAACGAGCCTGGCTGCCACGCCGCGTGCGCAGCGCACGGAACTGCGGAGCGAACTCGACAATCTACGCAGCGCCTGGCTGCGGGCCGTGGCGACCGGCGACGCGGCCCTCGTCCAGCAGGCTGCCGCGCCCTTCGGCGAGATTCTCGCCCAGTTCGGCTTCATGGCGGACGGGATCCAGCTCTTTCGGACTGCGGTGGAGCGCTTCGACGGCGCCGTCGAACACCAGGAAACTGTCGCCGAACTGCTCTA
>JAPKMV010000478.1 GCA_026645635.1 Caldilineaceae bacterium | reverse complement strand
AAACCGAGGCCGGGCCAGGCAAAGAGCCACTCCACCACGATGGCGTCGCTCACCAGGAGGCGCACCGTGCCGGCGATGGCCTGGGTCAGCGGCGCCCATACGTTGCGCAGGGCGTGATGGGCGACGATGCGCCGTTCGGGGATGCCCTTGCCGCGTGCAGCGACGATGTACTGCCGTCCCAACTCGCCGGCCAGCAGCCCCGCGGTCACCTGGGCAATCTGCGCGGTTGGGCGAATGACCAGCGCGGTCACCGGCAGCACCAGATGCAAGTCCCAGCCGAAACCCTGGAGCGGCAGCGGTTGGTTGCCCCAGGGGGTGTAGATCACCAGAAACAGCAGCGCCACCACCGCCAGCCGGCCGATAAAGAAGCTGGGCGCGGACAGCCCGACAATGGCGCCTGCGGTGATCCAGCCGCGCACGCCCGGCGGATTTCGACGCACGCCGAGCAGCCCCAACGTCAGCCCCAGCACCGTGCTGATCAGCAGCGCGATCAACAGCAAGCCCAGGCTGGCCGCGGTCGCCGCGCCAAGCACAGTGAAGAAGTCGCCAAACGACGTGGTCGTCATGGCTGGGTTGCGCGTCCAGAGGTCTTGCAGGTAGGCGAGGTAGGCGGGCGCCAGGGCGGTGGCGTCGGCCGACGCGCCAAAGAGTGGATTGCCGGCGCGGGTGCGGGCAAAGTAGGCAAACGCGTAGCCGCCAAAATTGGCGCCAACGAGCAGGAACGCAACGAATGTCAGGCGGAACCATGCCCGGCGCGCCACATCAAGCTCCGATAGGCACGGCAGCGGGAAGCGGTGCGTGGCGGGCGATGATCTGTGCAGGGAGGATGATCTCCTGCGGCGGGCGGCGCGGGTCGTCGATGCGTTGCTGGAGCAGCTCAACCGCGATGCGCCCGATCTCGTAGGTTGGCTGCGCCACCATCGTCAGCGCGGGCTGAATGAAGATCGCCCATTCCATGTCGTCGAAGGCAGCCACGGCAAAATCCTCCGGCACGCGCAGCCCGACGTCGAAGAGCGCACGCAGGGCGCCGGCCGTCAGCAGATTGTTGCCCGTGAAGACCGCGGTTGGGGGGGCAGGCAGCGCCAGCAGTTCGTTCATCGCCAAATAGCCGACCGGCGCGCGCGGCGTGCCGATGCGGATCAGCGCGTCCGAAACGGGGATCTTGTGGGCCATGAGCGCGTCGGTGTAACCGCGCAGCCGTTCCTCGCCGGTGCTCGAGGTGAGGTGGCCAACAATGGCGCCGATGCGCCGGTGCCCCTGGGCAATCAGATGTTCGACTGCACGTCGCGTGGCGCCGATATTATCGACCAAAACCGTATCGAGCGGCACATTATAGACGCGGCGATCGATGGCCACCGCGGGGATGCCTGCGTGGATCAGGTGGTTATAGGCCGGGTTGCGCCCGGTGGTGGAGGACAGAATCACGCCGGCCACGTGTTCCGCCAACATCAGGTCGATGTAGAGCGTTTCCTTCGCCTCATCCTCATCGGTGTTGCAGAGGAAGACGGCATGGCCGCTGGCGTGGGCGCCATCCTCCACTGCGCGCACGATGGCAGTAAAGAAGGGATTCTGAATGTCGGAGATGATCAGCCCGATAATGCGCGAGCGCTGCTCGCGCAGAGAGCGGGCGACCCGGCTGGGCCGGTAGTCGAGTTCCTGTGCAGCGCTGAGCACGCGCACCTTCAAATCTTCGCTCACATAGGGTTTGCCGGAAAGCACGCGCGACACGGTGGCAGTGGAAACGCCAGCACGTTGGGCTACATCTTCGATTTTGGTTGGCATACAGTTCTCACGGGTTGCAATCGATTACAGTAGTAACGTGATTGTACCGAGATCTGTGGCGGTTGTCAATGCCTTTGCCATGCGCCAAACTGGCCTCAACTCGCTTGGCAAACAACATCCGGTTTGCTACACTGCGGACTTCGCTTGCACGGCCGACTCGATTGGACGCGCCGAGCGTTCAACCGTCAACCACCAACCCAGGAGATCGTATGTCCAAGCTCACCCACCAGCTCGCGAGAATCTTGCTGCTGTGCGCCGTCTGGATGGCTGCATTCGGCTGGGCCAGCCTGGCCCTTGCCCAGCGCGCGCCCGCTGCCATCGACAACAACGGCTGGTCTTTCACCGACGTGGTGCGGGTCGGGCAAGACGGCTTCACCCAACTCAACAACGGTCGCGCCGGGCCGGACGGCGTGGTCGTCGTCTCCGGCGTGCGCAACGGCAGCACAGGATTGTTCCATATCCAGGGCGGCAGCGTCACCGCGGTGGCGACCGACGGCACGGTGCTGGCCGGCGGCCTGGGCACCCTGGCCCAGCCGGGCACCTCCCTCTCCCAGTATGCCGTCCTCCCCGATGGCGATGTGATCTTCGCGGCGTTCGTGACGGGCGGTTCCTTGAATCCTCAGTTCCGCTATGTCTTCCGCTGGAGCGACGGCGTCATCACCCTGGCGCAGCCTTCGACGCAAGTTGACCCCGTGAACCAGACTCAGGCGTTCGAGCACGACTTGTTGCAGGTCACGACGGACGGCCGTTGGTTGGCGAATCTGACATCGGGAACCTTTCCGAACATCACCACGGACTACGGCCTGACCGACGGCACGACCCGCCAATCCCTCTTCAACTTCACCCGCTCCTCTGCCGGTTGCGTCGATGACCTGGTGGTGCGGGTGGCGGCCAATGCGGAGAACGTGATCGCCACCTACCGGGAAGTGCAGACCCGCACCGCCAACGGCAGCGCGTGCGGGGAGCCGGTGAACACCGCCTGGTCGGTCAACCTGGCGGGCGGCGCGACCGGCACTGTCGTCAGCGGCGCGTCCTTCATCAATGTCAACACCCGCACCGGCACGGAGTTCTCGGACAACAGCCTCTTTCTGGTGAACAACCAGAACCAGGTGGCCGCGGTGCGGGAGCTTTACAACGCGCCTGCCACCTTCCGGGTGCGCGAACAACTGGTCATCTTCAGCGGCGGCGGCGAGACGATCATCCAGGACACGGACGGGCCGGTCGACAGCATCTTCCTGGCCGACTTCGATCAGGAGGGGCGGGTGCTCTACTCCGTCACCCTGGACGGCAATTCTGTCGCCACCGTGCTGTTGAGCGGCCCCAGTTTGGAGACCGATCGGGTGGTGGGGCCGGGGGATGTGCTCTTTGGGCAGACGGTGACCGGCATCGGCTGGGTGGCGCGTCCGGCGGCGGTGGCGGGCGAGGGGCGAGCTTTCGCCTTCAACTACGGGCTGGAGGGCGGCGCCCGCGGCATTGCCCTGGCCACGCAGCAGCCGCCCCAGTGGAACAACCCCAACGGCGGCGATTGGAGCGATGCGGACAACTGGACGCCGGCGGCTGTCCCCGGCGCGGACGACGAGGCGCGCTTCAACCTGTCCGCCGAATACGCCGTCAACCTGGGCACGCAGCAGGTGGGCGATGTGTCGGTGCAGAAAGGGGAGGTCACCTTCCAGAACGGCACGCTCACCCTGCCCAACGCAGGCAGCCAACTGGGCGTCGGCGCACCCGCCGCCGGCAACCGGGCGCTCTTGACCATCGCCGGTGCGGACACCGAGGTGACTGTCCCCGCAGTCTCTATCGGCGCGGGCGGCCCTGGCGAACTGCGCATTGAGAGCGCCACCCTGAAACACCCGGAAGAGTCCGCGGATGCAGTCGGTGCGGTGCTGGGCTTCGCCGCGCCGGCCACGGCCACGGTGACGGCCGGCGGCTTCTGGCTCTGGCCGGAGATGGCGCTCGGCCTGACCCATGATGCGCTCTTGCGCGTGGAAGCGGGCGCAGTGGCCGGGTTTGGCTCTGAACGCCTCTTTGTGGGCGGCAGCGTCCTCAGCCTGCCCGTGGGCAACCAGACCGGCCGCGCCATCGTGGACAACACCGCCAACGCCGGCGGTAAACTGGATCTGGGCACGCTGCTGGGGCCGGTGCAGGAGTTGGTCATCG